>JBLNAU010000457.1:0-7361 GCA_050259515.1 Syntrophothermus sp. | reverse complement strand
CACTCGCGGCATGGTGTATCAGCGAGATCACGATCAGCCTGGTCAGTTTTGGGAATCGATGGAGAACCACGTCTACAGGGGCCGACAAATATAGTCACCTTATCGTCTGGTTTTCAACCATGCTTTCCATCTTTCTTGCATTCCTGATCCAGAAACATGTGCTGCTCGCCAATGGGTTCGGCAGCCTTGCTGCATTCTTTCCCTTCCTCGGCTATCTGGGCTGCCTGGTGCTCCTCCTTGGGGTGACGATCCGCCTGGCGGCAGTGGCCACGCTGAAGAGGCAGTTCAGCGAGAGAGTATCCATCCTTGAAAAGCACGAGCTCGTCGACACAGGAATATACAGGGTCATCCGGCACCCGGCCTATCTCGGATACCTCACGTCCCTGCTGGGGATCGGGCTGATCCTGGGGAACTGGGTCAGCCTGGCGGCACTGGTGCTGCTCCCACTGGGAGGGATCTTATACCGCATCCATGTGGAGGAGAGGGTATTATCCCGTCACTTTGGGGCTGCCTACCAGGAATATGCAAGCCGGACAAAGAGACTGCTTCCCGGCATCTGGTAGAGCCCGCGGGTTCATTCTTATTACATGAGCCGTTTTTGTCCTTCCCACTCACAAAATCCGGGTGCGAGGGGCGGAGCAGTCTGAGCAATGATATGTCCATCAGTTGTGTTCTCACTGATCCCTGCGCCGCGAAGCTGGAAGGCTTTTTGCCGATGAAATCTTGATAGAATATCCATCAAGATCTACTGTCAGCCGTTGGGCAGTTCATCCGGGAGATTGGCATATCATTTTATGAGTACACACGATCCGGGAAACAACGAAAAACGATTGAAAGAATCACAGCAATATTGGGATGATCTAGCATCGACATTTGATCATGAACCGGACCATGGCCTGCGTGATCCCGTACTTCGTGAAACCTGGACGGCGTTTCTAAAAACGTGGCTTGCACAGACCAACCTGACCATTCTGGATATCGGCTGCGGTACCGGGTCCTTGAGCGTTGTGCTTGCAGGGCTGGGACACAAAGTTACGGGAATCGATCTCTCGCCTTCCATGATATCCCTTGCGCAGGCAAAAGCGGCAGGACAGGGATTTCAGATCGAGTTCCAGGTGATGGATGCGGCATATCCTCAGTTATCCGGTCGACAATTTGATGTGATTATTTGCAGGCATCTTTTATGGGCGCTGCCAGAACCCGAGCAAGTGCTTCAAAGGTGGAGTGAGCTTCTCAAGCACAAAGGGCGATTGATTTTGATCGAAGGCTTTTGGGGAACCGGTGCAGGTTTGCACGCACAGGAGATCGTTAAAATGCTCCCAGCGTCTTTTACCAATGTTATAAATCAGAACCTGAGTGATCACCCCGGTTATTGGGGTGGTACTGTCAGTGATGAGCGCTATGCAATCATCGCCGATAATAACAAACAAGGTTAAGCCCATCAAAAAACTGCACAGCGTGCCGGCAGACCATACACATGAGGAGTAAATACTCTTGAATAAACAACGTCTTGAAGCGTTCTCGGACGGCGTTTTTGCAATCGTGATTACTCTTCTGATCCTGGACATCCGGATCCCGGTTGTACCGCCCACAGAGCTTGGCGCAGCGCTTGTCCATATTCTCCCCCAGCTATTGACTTATATCCTGAGCTTTTTCATCGTGGGCCTTTACTGGCATTTACATCACCTGGTAGCCGCCGAGGTCAGACTGATCGACGGAGCTTTTATCTGGCTTAACCTGGTCTGGCTGCTCTTTGTCAGCGTGCTGCCTTTCCCGACGGCCCTGCTGGGACGTTATCCTCTCCAGCCCATCCCATTAACCGTCTACGGAATCAACCTGATCCTGGTCAATGTCACCGGTTTTGTGATCGTCGCATACTTTCAGAAGCATCCCGGACTCCGCTTCACCCCCATGAGCCCGGCGGAACTTCGGGCGCTCGCGCCCATTTATGTGATTGTCAATTCACTCTATGCTGTTGCCATTGCAGCGGCCTGGTTCTTTCCGTGGCTGAGCTACGGGATCTATATCTTTGTCCTTCTGTGGGTGACGGCGAGATCCATTCGAAGGGCCAGCCCTGCGGCCCGCCCTGGGGAGGGTGAGAGTGGCCGTAAGGCTTGACCCCCATCCCGGCCTTACCACTCCGCTTCGCTACGGGTACGCTTCCAGTCCCACATGCGGCGATCACGACCAGGGAAGGAGAATACAATATATGGATGGATATCTTAATCCGGCCCAACGCCAGATTGCCCCTCCCCCAACTATGTAGTTCAATGGGGGCGCAGATCTGTATCAGACTCTTCACTCGGGCCTGATTGGCTAAGTGATGATTATGAACCAATCTACATTCCTACAGCATCAAGGTCAGCGACTACTTCAAATGGGAATCGCGCTCTTCCTTTACTCGTCCCTGGACGGATTTGCCATTCCATCCCTCGCATCCCCACGGATTGGGCTTTCCGTACATACCCTGAGCGCACTGCAAGGGGTCATGCTGCTGGCGATCGGACTCATCTGGACCAAGCTCAGGTTTAGCCGTCGGGCGGCGCAGGTCGCTTTCTGGTGTTTGGTTTATTCAACCCTGGCCATCCTGGCCGCCTACACCGTCGCAGCATTCTGGGGGGTTGGCATTGAAACGATCAGCCTGATGGGAGAACTGCCCCATGGGCTTGTTCAAGGAAGTCTCTTTCAGGAAACATTCATTAAGGTCCTGGCATATTCGTCCGCGCCAACGGGTCTGGCTGCCTTCACGCTCATTCTCTGGGGGCTTCGCAGCGGTGCACGCTCAGAAAACGGCCAATCATGACCGCGCTACAATCCGGACTGTTTCTCATTCTTGCAGCGGGACTGGGCGCGGGTTATATCCCTTTCGTTCTCCTGCCAGGAGCTCCGCAAGTCGAGACGGGACTGCTCGCCTATTTTGCCTTCCCCCTCTGGCTGATCGGCGCAGTGATCGTTCTATGGTGCTTTGCAGATTTCACGTTCAAGGGTCATGGCACGCCCAACCCGGTGAACCCGCCAAAAGAGCTGGTCACGACAGGAATGTATCGCTATGTCCGCAACCCCATTTACGTGGCCACCCTGGCCATTCTCCTCGGTCACTTTCTGTGGTTCAAAACAATCTGGATGCTGGCATATGCGGTTGCGGTCTTCCTGTTCTTTCATTTGTTTGTCACCCTGTATGAAGAACCGAGGTTGAGAAAGAAATTCGGCGCGGCCTACGAGAAGTACTGCAAGTCCGTGCCGCGTTGGATTCCTAAACTTAAATGATCGTACCGTCGCTCGCTGGTGCAAGGTCTCCTGTGTGGGTGGCGCTGATTTGAACTCAGGTGAAAGTTGTATAATACAGGAAGGGCAGTCGTTGGTACAGGCAGGCTGCCCGATCGGGAGGGGACCTATGAAGCGACAAGTCATGATCGCCGCGATCAAACTGTGCGTGGAAGCTGTCTTGACCACCGTTCTGGCCGTCATTGCCATTGTCATACTCGGCAATTTGAACCAGTGGGATACTCCCATGCAGTACAGCAATGCGTATTTCATGGCCGGCGCCCTGGTGATCATCGGCGGCCTGTCGTCGCGCATGGCAGCCAGCCAGGAGTGGAGCTTTTTTCAAAAGCTCGGTGGGGAAGGCTTTGGTGATATGAGTCCCACGGAGCGGGCGAACTTTATCGTCGAGGTAAGCAGCTCTCTACGCCTGGTGATCGTCGGTCTATTGAGCGGGGTTTCCTTGATGGTTATCTCTTCGCTTGTGTGGGAGCTGTCCTAGCGGGCCATACTGCTTTCGATCCAGGAGGGATCCTGCCCGCATGAGAGGGCGTTGGGCTGTCGACGGAGGAACAATACATGATCCATCTCAGGCTGGGGAGAAGCGGCTAGCGTAGCCCAGCAAAGCGTGCACCTCACAGGCGTGGGTCTGCCTGGCAGAGAGGCAGGAAAAAGTCCCTTCGCTATGGGGCGTGACAAGTGCACGTGGTACAATGAATAAACACATCGGGCAACGGGGGAAACCAATACCCGAAGAGCTCTTTGACAGTCGTCTTCTACTACTTTAATTGATCGCCCATGCTGCTTTCACATGGCCAAGCGGCACGGATGACACCTGTTTCAGCGTAGTCAAAGAGGAGAAAACAGGATGCTTGCCCAGAAAGAAAACAATTCGATTCAAGGGATCGCAAAGGTTGCAGCGTTCGGTTATCCGATAGACAGTTTTTCGCATGTCCTGATCCCCGGCTACCAGACAGGCCCGGTGTATCTCGCGCTCCCCAGCGCCGGCACAAGCGTGACTGAGGCCTGGGCAGAGTAAAGGATATTTATTGTCAAGGATGGAGGTCTCACAATGAACGAACAAGATCAAAGCGGAAAAGTACCTGCTGGCAGGCGCCGGGGCAGAGGATGTTTCCTTGGGCTCGGGACAGTCCTGGCTGCATTGCTGGTTCTCGTGCTGGTGGGCTACCTCTACGAGCCGATGGCGGAAGCCGCAGATGCAAAGGCCTACCCACCGCCCGGCCAGCTGGTGGATGTGGGCGGTTACCGCCTGCACATCCACTGCACCGGCAGCGGCAGTCCCACCGTGGTGATCGACGCCGGGTTGGGGGACTGGTCGACCTCCTGGGGAGAAGCGGTGCAACCAGGCGTGGCGAAGACGACCCGGGTCTGCACCTACGATCGGGCCGGCATGGGCTGGAGCGACGCCGGTCCGCTGCCGCGCGACGCGGCGCAATTTGCCAGGGAGCTGCATACCCTGCTGCAGAACGCCAACGTCCCGGGACCCTATATCCTGGTCGGGCATTCGCTGGGAGGTCTTCCCGTACGCGTATTTGTCCAGGAGTATGCCTCGGAGGTTGCCGGGGTGGTGTTGATCGAATCGATGAACCCCACTCGTTTCCGCGCAACATCCGCGGATGTGTTGGCCCAGTCGAAGTCGCAATCGCAGCCGTTTTCCTTTGGAGCGCTGCTGGCCCGTTTGGGAATCGCGCGCCTGCTTGTGAAACTGCCTTTTATTGCTCCTCATGTGTCGGCCAACGATGATGCCTACTACGCACGCTATATCCGCACGCAATCCCTGCAGGCGACGACTAACGAATCGCAGGGGATGCCGGCCTCCGGAGCGGAAGCAGCTGCCGTGAAGAGCTTTGGCGATCTGCCCCTGATCGTCCTGACCGGCAGGCTGAATAATAATGGAAGCTGGCAGGAGTGGCAAAAGGAGCTGCTCCAATTGTCATCCAACAGCCGGCAGTTATTTGCAGAACACAGCGGTCACAATGTTCAGCTCGACGAGCCGGATGCAGCGATCGCGGCCATCACCCAGATGGTCCAGCAGATCCGGCAGGCGGCGAAAAAATAGAAGGTGCACCGGGCCGCGAAGCCGTTCGATCCCCTGTCCAAATCCTAGCCACTTGACCAGCTTAATCCTCTCCCAGGGACAGGGGAGCAACCTCCTGTCTTCTGCTACACTACCGCTTGTCTCAATAACAACTTTACTTATTTCCCATGCTTGCAGGCCAAAATTCCTACTTTGAGTAAAGTAAATGATGCGGCACTCTGTAAAAAAACAGGAGATGACAGATGAGCAAATTAATCAGCACGAAGCTGGCTGGCAACCTACTGCTGGGTTGTTTGGGTTTGTTGGCAGTGTTTCATATCCTTGTTCTGCTGCGAGTTCTTCCAGCCGATATCGTCTGGGGCGGAGCCATCCAAAACTCGACAACGAGTTTATTGGCACTTGAAATGATATCCCTGTTCGTCACACTTTTGCTTGCTGTCATTATTGCAGCAAAAACCGGGTACATCAAGGTGGTTCGATTCCAAACAGCAGTAAACATTGGTGTTTGGGTAGTGTTTGCGATTTTACTTTTAAGCATGGCTGCAAACTTTGCGTCAGGTGTTGCATTTGAAAACCTGATCTTTGCGCCGATCGCAATCGTACTCGCGCTTTGTGCCTATCGATTAGCCATTGCAAAGTAATACAAGAAGGCTTGCCAGTTAGGGGTTGGCCCCGCCTTGCGGGATACCCTACGGGCACGATGCCTTCGGCGGGCATGACCCTGGCACTGGCCGCGAGGCCGTACGATCAGCCTGTCCAAACCCTGTCCACTCGACCAGCCAAATCCTCTCCCGATGGGAGGGGATTTTTTCTGCGTAATGGCTATGATAGGAATGGCCCTATTCCTCTCACCAGTTTTTACCCACCCAAAGGAGTACATCATGAAACCCTTAAAATATTTTTCCCCGGTCTTCTGGCTGATCCTGGCCACGAGCCTGCTCCTTTCGCTTGCAGGTTGTAGCGCTCCCCCGGCAGCGCCGGTCCCCACGACACTGCCGGTCCAGGACACTCCCACTGCCCAGGCGCCGGCCACGATCCGCGGCATCATCACCTACCAGGCTCCGCCAACGGCGACATCGATGTTGTATCTGATCGGTCCGGAGCGCTGGTATTCCAGGGAAGTACCAGGCGCCAGCCCGTATTCCACGTTTGAAATGCAGGTGGCTCCGGGGACGTACCAGCTGGTGGCATTCCCCGTCGGGAGTGAAACGGCCGAATTCCGCCCCGCCGCGGCCTACACCACCGGGCAGGGGATCGGCACTTTGACAGTGACCGCCGGGCAGATGGTGGAAGGCATCCAGGTAAAGAATATCAACTCCGACAACTGTGTGACGTATACGTTCCCTGCCTCGCCCGATGGGCGTTTCCCGGTCCTGGAGGAAACCTGCAGCAAGCTTCCGACAGAAATTCCCCCGGCCACGATCCGCGGGACGATCAGCTACCAGGCCCCGCCCGCCCCGGCTTCCATCCTGTATTTCATCAGTGCAGACCACATGTATCCGCTGGAGGTGCCTGCCGGGGACCCGCTGGCGACGTTCGAGCTGCAGGTCGCACCCGGCACGTACCAGCTGATCGCATTCCCGATCGGCAGTGAGACCCTGGCGAATCGCCCCGCCGCGGCCTACACCACCGGGTCCGGGATCGGCGCTTTGACAGTGACTGCAGGGCAGGTGGTGGAGGGCATCCGCGTGCAGAATATCAATTCCGACCGCTGTGTGAACTATGCCTTCCCCGCTTCGCCGGATGGACGCTTCCCGCCCATCGAGGAGAACTGCAGCAAGCTCCCGTCCGAAGCGGAGCCGGCCACGGTGCGCGGGACGATCAGCTTCCAGGCCCCGCCTGCTCCAGCCTCCCTGCTGTACTTCATCAGCGGCGAGCATTGGTATGTCCAGGAAGTGCCGGGCGGAAACCCGGTGGGGACATTCGAGCTGCAGGTGGCCCCAGGCACCTACCAGGTGGTGGCTTTCCCAGCCGGGAGTGAGACCCAGCCCAACCGCGCTGCGGCCGCCTATTCGACCGGGTCCGGGGTCGGCGCTTTGAC
>JBLNAU010000456.1:0-4639 GCA_050259515.1 Syntrophothermus sp. | reverse complement strand
GCTGTCAACAATTTGAACATCGCCGTTGACGACAAGGAGTTTCTCGTTCTCGTCGGTCCCTCAGGTTGTGGAAAGACAACCGCGCTGCGGTGCCTGGCCGGACTCGAAGAAATTTCAGATGGTGAGATTCGAATCGGAGACCGGGTGGTGAACGATGTGGCCCCGAAGGACCGCGACATCGCCATGGTCTTCCAATCCTACGCCCTGTACCCGCACCTTTCGGTGTACGATAACATGGCGTTCGGCCTCAAGCTTCGCAAGGTACCGAAGGAAGAGATCAAGCGCCGGGTGAATGAAGCAGCCGACATTCTCGGCATCCGCGACCTGCTCGATCGCAAGCCCCGCCAGCTCTCCGGTGGTCAGCGCCAGCGTGTGGCTGTGGGACGTGCCATCGTCCGCGAGCCGAAGGTTTTCCTCTTCGACGAGCCACTCTCCAACCTGGACGCGAAACTGCGCGTGGCCATGCGCGCTGAGATCAGCAAACTGCACCAGCGGCTGCAGACCACGTTCATTTACGTGACCCACGATCAAATTGAAGCCATGACCATGGCCAGCCGCATCGCCGTCATCAACAAGGGCGTTTTGCAGCAGCTCGATACCCCGCAGAGCCTGTACGATCACCCGGCCAATCTCTTTGTGGCCGGCTTCATCGGCTCCCCCGCCATGAACTTCTTCCCGGGCAAACTCCGCCAGCAGGATGGCAAGCTGGTTGTGGATACGGGTGATTTCGTCGTACCCATCCCCGCCAAGAAAGCCGCGCCGTACGAGAAGGCGGTGGGCAGGGATATCATCTTCGGCATCCGCCCGGAGAACATCCACGACTCCGCCTTTGTCCCATCCAATATCGATGCCGAGCTCGTTCCGGTCAAGGTGGATGTGACCGAGTTGATGGGAAACGAGATTTTCCTTTACCTCGTCAGCGGCAAGAATACCTTCGTCTCGCGCGTCGATCCCCGTTCTTCCCTGCGCGTGGGCCAGCAGGCGAACGTCGCCTTCGATATGGACTCCTTCCATATCTTCGATGCTGCGACCGAAGAAACCATTAACTAAATTTTCTGTTCCGAGCTATCAGGCTGGTCACATGACCGGCCTGATTTTTTTAACTGTAAAAAATTTAAGAATTGATTTTGTTAAAACTCTTGAAAATCTGGGCGTTTGTGCTACACTTGCGCTACCTAGACGCACAAAAGGTTCCAACTCAGGGTACTACGTGTCTGCTTTCTATTGGCTCCCCTCAAATCATAATGTTAGGAATTTTAACAAACACGCTGCTGTGGATCTGATTCGATTCGGCGGTAGGGGCTTGTCGCGTACTGATCTTGCAGAGGAAATGGGGTTAACACGAGCTGCGCTTACCATTATTGTCAATGATCTCATCGCCCACGGCATCATCGCTGAAACAGAAAGCCGGACCACCTCCAGCGGACGGCGGCCGGTTGTGCTTGAAATAAACCCGGACCATGGAGTTGTGGCAGCCATCGACATGGGAGCCATGCATTTGAGTGCAGCTCTGGGTGACTTCTCCGCCCGTATCCTCGAAGAAATAGAAATGCCCTTCCGCATCACGGATGGACCGGAGCAATGCCTCAAGGAAGCAGACCGCGTCCTGCGCGAGCTACTGGCCAAACGAGGCATCGAGCCCTCAGACCTGGCGGGGATCGGCATTGGCGTGCCGGGGCCCGTGATCACCGAACTGGGAACCGTCATGGCGCCTCCGATCATGCCGGGCTGGGACAGATTCCCCATTCGTGCGACATTGGAGGAGAAATGGAAGACCTCCGTCACCATGAACAACGATGCCGAGCTTGGCGCGTTGGGTGAATGGGCATATGGTGCCGGGCGTGGCGAAAGAAATGTCGCCTTCATTAAGGTGGGCAGCGGCATCGGAGCTGGTCTGATGATCAACCGCCAGATCTATGGTGGGACCACCGGTTCGGCCGGTGAGATCGGCCACCTCACAGTCGATGAAAATGGTCCCCTGTGCGCTTGCGGGAACCATGGCTGTCTCGAAGCCTTTGCAGGCGGTCACGCGATCGCAGCCCAGGCCCGCAAGCTGGTCGAATCGGGCAAACGCACCCTGCTTTCCGAAAAGGATATTAACCTGCTGACCGCGCAGGATGTCGCGGAAGCGGCACGCCGCGGAGATCTCCCGGCCCAGGAGATCCTAAAACGCTCAGGCACCTACATCGGGATCGCCATCGCCGGCCTGATCAACCTGATCAATCCGAGCACGGTCATCATTGGCGGCGGCGTGGCCCAGGTGGGAGACCTGCTGACCGCATCCATTCGTCAGGCGGTACGCGAGCGCTCTCTCCGGGCATCGGAACACGGTGTGAAGATCACAACCGCCATGCTTGGACGGCGCTCTTCTTTAATCGGTGCCCTGGTGCAGGCCATCAACATTGCTCTTTTTGAAGCCATTGAACACAGGAGCCCAGGCACCAAACATCAACCCTTGGACATTGAGCAAGGAACCGAATTTTCCGGAATAAAGGAGGTGATTGTAAACAAGGAGTGACAATCATATAATCAATACAGGAAAAGAATTGTACAAACGAAACAAATCAATTTTCATCCATTAGGAGAAGAAGAAAAATGAAGAAGAACCTTTCAGTACTTTTCGGGCTGCTGCTCATCGCCAGCATGGCACTCTCGGCCTGCGGCGGCGCTGCAACCCAGGCCCCTGTAGCCACCGAACCCCCGGCTGCGACCCAGGCGCCCGCAACTGAGGCTCCCGTAGCCACCGAGGCACCCACTGAAGCGGCCACCCAGGCCCCCGCCGGTGAGCCTGTCACCATTGCTTTCTGGGAACAGGAAGGCGAGGATGTGGATGTATTCATTGACGGCCTCATCGCTGACTTCCAGGCTGCCAACCCCAACATCACCGTCGAGCGCACCCACTACGAGAACGAAGCCCTGCGCGATCAGTTCCAGACGGCCGCTCTGGCCGACTCGGCTCCTGAAGTGGTCCGCGTCCCGAATGACTTCGCCGGTCCGTTCAGCAAGCTCGATATCATCGCCCCCGCCGATCAGCTCTTCGACGAAGCCTTCCTCGGCCAGTTCTTCCCCGGCTCGCTCGATCCTGCCAAGGTCGCTGGCACCCTCTGGGGTGTTCCCGATAACTACGGCAATCACCTCATGTTGATCTACAACAAGTCCCTGATCGCCGAACCCCCTGCCACCTTCGAAGACCTCGTTACCAAGGCCAAGGAATTGACCAAGGGTGACGTCCAGGGCTTTGCCTACAACCTGAATGAGCCTTTCTGGGGCGCTGGCTTCTACGGTGCCTTCGGCGGCTGGCCTCTCGACGCGAATGACAAGCCCCAATTCGACAACGAAGCTTTCGTGAACTACCTGAAGTTTGTCGCCCAGCTGAAGAAAGACGGCGTTGTTCCGCAGGAATGCGATTACAACTGCGCCGACACCCTGATGAAGGACGGCAAGGCCGCCATGATCATCAACGGCGACTGGTCGCTCGGCGATTACAGCAAGGCAATCGGCGACAACATGGGCGTTGCCCCGGTGCCCCCGATCAACGGCAAACCCTTCACCGAAATGACCGCCGGCAAGTATTTCATGGTCTCCAAGACCGTCCTCGATGATGCCGCCAAGAAGGACGCTGTCACGAAGTTCATCACCTTCATGACCTCCGCTGATGTCCAGAAGAAGTGGCTGGATGAATTCAAGCGTCTGCCCTCCAACAGTGAAGTAGCGAAGGATCCCAGCATCACCAGCGATCCGATCCTGTCCGGCTCCATGGCTGCTCTCGCCAACGGCAAGGGCCAGCCCGCCGCCCCTGAGATGCGCTGCGCCTGGGATGCCTGGCGCCCGAACCTCGAAGGCGTGATGTCTGGAACCGTTACTCCAGAGGATGCCGCTGCTGCCGCTCAGAAAGCTGCAGATGACTGCGTCGCAACTCTTCAGTAATCTATTGATGTAAATGTCGGAGAGGGAGCAAATTGCTCCCTCTCCCTCCTATCTAAAGGAGAATCGAACCATGGAGACTACTCGGACTCTGACTCCTGTAAGGCGATATTTACCTACGATCCTGTGGATCCTGGCAATTGCGGCGATCTATTTGTTTATGAATAGCATCATCGCAGGCCATGCAGGTGGAATCACTCTTACCGGGAAAATTATCCTGGATCGCACCATCAGCCTGCTAGGCTTCCTACTCACCCTGCTGGCCGGTCTGGCTCTGATGGAGATCTACTTCTATCAGATCTTCTTCCGAAAGCCTAAAAGTAACGCTGCTGCCTTCGTGGTCCGAGTCATACAGATCCTGCTGGCGGTCCTGGCTCTTATCAGCCTGATCGGTTTTTTCGAAAAGACAGATTTGATTCGCATGGGCTCGGGTGCGATCGCTGACTTCTTCCGCAGCCCAGCGACAACCATGGGCTCGCTGACAAAGGCCCTGGTAGCATCCAAGGTGATCGATAAATCGATGGCCAGCACATCGGTAGCCGCGATGGGCGGCCTGATCATATTTGCCCTTTATGTGATTATTCATTTCCTGACGGTTCATAAGAACAGCCACTTTGGACTGGCCTATCTGCTTGTCCTTCCGGCTTTCCTGGGTGTTCTCTTCCTGATCATTTATCCGTTCTTGTTCGAGATCAAACTCGCATTTTCCAATGCT
>JBLNAU010000455.1:0-5915 GCA_050259515.1 Syntrophothermus sp. | reverse complement strand
CACAGCTGCCGCGCTGTTTGCCTGGCAGCCAATGCTGTGGGGACATGCCTTTATCAACCCCAAGGACCCGCCTTTCCTGACGTTTTTTCTCGGCTCGGTTTGCCTGGGCTTTGAAATGGTGGACCACCTAACAGCAGGGCGAAAACCCACGTTTCGGGTGGTACTTCTCCCGGCTGTCCTTCTTGGAATTACGGCTTCGATCCGGGTGCTTGGACCCCTGGCCGGTTTCCTGGTCTTTATTTATTTTGCCTTTTCGATCTTTACGAACAAGGAGCTGCAGGATTCCATTACACCCTGGTTAGCATTTGGAGTCTACGGCGGACTTGCCCTCCTGGTCATGTTTGGTACCTGGCCCTACCTCTGGGAGAGTCCGCTCGCCCGCTTCATCGATGTCTTCCGCTTCATGTCGGATAACCCGACCAGCCTTTCCGTGCTCTTTGACGGGAATGTCTACCGGGCGGGCGAGCTGCCACGCAGGTACCTACCTACCATGCTGGGGATCACACTCACCGAGCCAGTTTGGATTCTGTTCCTCCTCGGGATCATGACCGGATACGGGAAATTGTGGAAGGATCGATCGTCCCAGAGAGCCAGCAACCTGGTGACCGCAAGCTTAACCTTATCCTGGTTTGTCATCCTGGTCCTGTACGTCCTGGTCCGAAAACCGGCCATGTATGACGGCATCCGTCACTTTCTATTTATTGTCCCGCCAGTGTTCATCTTTTCAGGGTTTGCTGTGGAATTCGTTTTGGATTTGCTGGCCGGGAAAAACGCTTTATATTGGGTGTATGCAGGGCTTTGCCTGCTGATCCTGCTTCCCGGGCTGCTGGCCATCCTCCGTCTTCATCCCTTTGAATATACCTATTACAATTCACTTGTTGGCGGCACGGACAAGGCATTCCGAAACTATGAAACCGATTACTGGCTTACATGTTACAAGGAGGCCGTGGAAAAACTAGATTCATCCACAGCCCTACCCGCAACTCTTTTCGTTCATCGCGAAGCCTACCTGGCTAAGTATTACGCCAAGGCAAACATCACCGTGCAAGATCAGCGCGGAGCCGCCGGTCCAATGAAAAGTGGAGATTACATCCTGGTCAACAGCCGCACGAACGAAGACCGACGGATCTTGAAGGACATCCCACCCTTGATTCAGGTCAAGCGCGGGAATGCGTTATTCTGCACCATTGGGAGGGTCCCATGACCACACATCGTGAACGTATCCAGGCCGCCATCCGGGGCGAGATCATCGACCGGCCGCCGGTGGCTCTCTGGCGTCATTTTCCAGTCGATGACCAGGCGGCAGAGACTCTTGCTGCCGCGCACCTGAACTATCAGAGCAATTATGATTTCGACCTCTTAAAGGTCACCCCGGCCTCCTCCTTTTGTTTGAAGGATTGGGGCGTGCAGGACGAATGGGCTGGCGACACGGAAGGGACGCGCCGTTATACAAAGCGCGTTATCCGGGAGCCGGGCGATTGGGAGACGCTGTCGGTCCTCGAGCCAGCCTCTCCGCATCTTTCGGCACAACTGGAATGTCTGCGCTTGATCCGCGCAAACCTGGGTCCTGATACGCCCGTCCTTCAAACCATCTTCAGTCCCCTGGCGCAGGCCAAAAACCTGGCCGGGAACGATCTGTTGCTGGAACATCTCCGCCACCATCCAGGCGCTGTGATGAAAGGCCTCAAGACGATCGCCGAAACGACCCGTCTCTTTATCGAGGCAGCGCGCTCCACCGGGATCGATGGGATCTTTTATGCCATCCAGCATGCCCAAAAGCAATTTCTAAGCCTGGAGGAATACAGGGTCTTTGGCCTGATCTTCGACCGCGAAACCATCGAGCCCGCTCAGGATTTGTGGTGCAACCTGCTTCACCTGCACGGACAGCAGGTCCATTTCGAGCTGGCAGCCGAGCTGCCATTCGAGATCGTAAACTGGCACGATCGCGAAACCCAGCCATCCCTTTCGGAGGCCAGGCAGATGTTCAAGGGGGCTGCCTGCGGCGGCATGAGACAGGGAACGCTCGTCTACCGGGACGCAGCCGAGGTGCGCAAAGAGGCGGCGGAGGCCCTCCAGCAGACCGGAGGCCGGCATTTCCTGCTGGGCACGGGTTGCGTGGTCCCGGTTATCGCATCCCATGGAAACATCATGGCCGCAAAAGAGAGCGTGGTATGACACTGCGGGTCATCGCCGGGAAGGCAAAAGGCCGCAAATTAAAATCCGTCCCGGGGGATACGACCCGTCCTGTGACCGATCGCGTCAAGGAGGCGCTGTTCAACATCCTGGCCGGGGACGTGACCGACTCACGCTGGTGGGATCTGTTTGCCGGTACGGGCGCGATCGGCATCGAGGCGCTCAGCCGGGGCGCAGCCTTTGTCCGTTTTACGGATCTGAATCGCGCTCCCATTGAAACCATCAGGTTCAACGTGGACCACTGTGGCTTCTCGAGCCAGTCTGAAATACGCAGGGGGGATGCCTTCGCCCTTCTTTCAAAAGATGCCGATGCCCAGTTCGAATATATCTATATCGCTCCTCCCCAATACAAGGAGATGTGGGAAAAGGCAGTTGAGCTGGTGGATGAAGATCTGAACTGGCTGGGAGAGGATGGCTGGGTCATCGTGCAGATCGACCCCAGAGAATATAAAAAGCTGGCGCTTGATAATCTGGACGAGATCGATCGACGAAAATACGGAAGTACGCTGCTGCTTTTCTACGCCAGAAAAAACCAGGAATGATTCTGCACGGTTTCCCGCTCTGAAGATTGTATGTGGCGCTGAGTCTGCCCTTTCGTTGAACCCACTCACTTCCACGGCGGGAAGAAGCTGGTCAGGCAGCCGGGTCAGCGAAGTGTACTTCCATGCATACTCGTTATAGATGGACTGGAAGGGTTGCCAATCCCCCTCTTCTGAGGACAAAGACGGCAATTCACATAAGTTGTTCGCGACACTCACTCTGGAATCTAATGGAGCGGTTTTATCACATCAGCAAAGGCAACACAGCTGGAGAATCCCTTAAATAACTCTCATCCCAGCGGCCGGTATTTTGCCTAGGTTCCTTTGCTTCTGGTGTATGATTTATTCCATGGTCCAAAATATTCACTCCTGGGATGTGCCTCCGGAGGAGGCCATCCGCCTGCAAAAGGAAATCCGCGAGCGGCTCATTTTAAAATGGGAGGACAGACCGGTTTCTTCGATCGGGGGCGTGGATATCAGCATCAAGACCGAAGCAGCCCGTGCAGCCATCGTGATCCTGCGCTATCCGGACCTTACGCCGCTTGAAGCCTTGACCGCTGATGCGCCCCTGGTATTCCCCTATGTCCCCGGCCTGCTGGCATTCCGTGAAGGGCCGGCAGTGCTGGCCGCCTGGGAAATTTTACAGAACAAACCCGACGTTCTAATGTTCGATGGGCAGGGCATTGCCCACCCGCGCGGCGTGGGAATTGCCTCTCACATGGGAATTTTGCTGGATCGCCCGACCATCGGCGTAGCCAAGTCCCGGTTGTATGGGCGGCATGAAGAGGTGGGGCCAAAAGCCGGGGACCATGCCGATCTGATCGATAAAAACGGGAAGGTCATCGGCACGGTGCTGAGAACAAAGGAAAGAACAAATCCCCTTTATATCTCGCCAGGTCACCTGATGGATGTGAAAAAGGCAACAGAATTCGTGCTGGCCTGTCTGGCCGGATACCGTCTGCCTGAACCCACGCGCTGGGCTCACAAAGTCGCCGGAGGTGAAAAACTCCCCGGTACGCAGGGCAGCCAGCCCAGCCTGTTCTGAGAATTTCAATCCTTTTACAATTTGTACCGACTCCGGTTTTGTTGTATCATTCTTTAAACGATCCCCAACCCGACGAGGAGACCATGGACATTCAAACCGTCAAGATCGAGAAGCCGGAAGCCACAAACTTCATTCTGGGACAGTCCCATTTCATCAAAACCGTGGAGGATATCCACGAAGCGGTTGTCACCGGCGTACCAGGCATCAAGTTCGGGCTGGCATTTTGCGAGGCATCCGGGAAATGCCTGATCCGCTGGTCAGGCACGGATGAGGCCATGATCGAGCTGGCAAAAACGAATGCCCAGGCCATCGGTGCCGGTCATTCCTTCATCCTGTTCCTGGGGGAAGGCTTTTATCCGATCAATATTTTGAACACGATCAAGAACATCCCGGAAGTGGCCCGCATCTTCTGCGCGACGGCCAACCCGGTCGAGGTGATCGTCGCCCAGACCGGTCAGGGACGCGGCATCCTCGGCGTGGTGGATGGCTTCTCCCCGCAGGGCATCGAGGACGAAGAGGGCATCACCTGGCGCAAGGACTTCCTGCGCATGATCGGTTATAAGACAAAGTAACCTTCCCCTAAAAACAATGACCACCCGACGCGCCCCCTCCCGTATCATCCCCCGCGCTTTTCCGGGGATCCGGCCGGACGAGATCGAAGCCCTTATCGCCCACAGCAGCATCCATACCTATGAGCCGGGGACGACCATCTGCCGTGAGAATGCGATCGAGGATCGCTTTTATATGATCCTGGACGGTGAGGCGGAGGTAACCAAAAACATCAACAATAATGAAGCCCGCCTGTTAAAGACGCTCAGCCCCGGTGATTTTTTCGGAGAGATGGCGCTCATCCATAACGCCCCGCGTGCCGCCACCGTTACCGTCAAGACAACACTGACCACCCTGGAGCTTGATAAGGCCGCGTTCAACCAGGTCCTTCACAACACCACCAGCATTGCCCTGGCGATGGTCAGCGAGATCAGCGACCGGCTGCGGGCCAACGACCAGATGGCCGTGGACGACCTGCGCATGCGCGCCAGCGAGCTTGCCGAAGCCTATCAAAAGCTTGCCGAGGAGGAGCTGGCCCGCCGCGATTTCCTCAGCAGCGTGGCGCACCAGATCCGGACCCCGCTGATGGTCGCGACCGGGTACCTGCAGCTGCTGCAAAAAGGCATCATGACCGGCGACCAGCTGACAGCCGGGATCGACACAGTTGCGCGCAATGTCCAGCAGATCACCACACTGGTGAATGACATTCTCTTCCTCCAGGAGATGGAGCTCGTCCTGCCCGACTTCCAGGTCGTGGACATGAACGAGGTTGCTCGGCAAGTTGCTGACCGGTACACAAAAAGGGCCGGGGAGCGCGATATCAAGATTCGATTTACACCCCAGTCCGGTCTGCCGCCAGTTTCCGGTGATGCCAAATCCCTGGAGCGTGCCCTGATGGCCCTGGTGGATAATGCCATCAAATTCAGTCCGGCGGGCGGGGATGTCGCGATACGGACGATGATAAATGGCGGCAGTGTTCTGATAGCCGTCGAGGATCATGGCATCGGCATTGCCCGTGAAAATCTGCCCCGCATCTTTGACCGTTTCTATCACGTCGACAGAAGCGGTGATGAGCTTTTTGACGGCATAGGCCTGGGGCTCGCCATCACACGCCAGGTGATCGAACAACATCACGGGTCGCTGGATGTTACCAGTGAACCCGGGAAAGGAAGTATATTCACCATCACCTTAAAGGAGTGGATGTAGAAAGGTAGCTGAAGATGAAGAGAACGCTTATTGTTGGTAAGTTCAGTCTGCTTGTCTTATTGTTTCTCGTGACTGCCTGTTCCAAAGCAAACCCAACCCCTGTCCCCACGATCATTCCCACAACCCAGCCGACAAACACCGAAGCCCCACCAGCAACCGAGGTGCCCACTGCGACAGAAACTCCGGCAGCCACGGAGTCACCTGCTGCTGGCGCAACAGACGGGACGCCGCGTACGGGCAGCGGTTTATGTGCCAATCCCTACTACCCCGTCCGCCAGGGAGCGACCTGGACCTATTCGAGCACCGGCGGCCCAATGGGCGGGTACGGCTTTACCGACACGATCAGTTCCGTGCGGGAGGACGGCTTCACGCTCACTTCCCGG
>JBLNAU010000454.1:0-8452 GCA_050259515.1 Syntrophothermus sp. | reverse complement strand
TTATTTACACCTCCTACACCGGTCCGCGTTTTGCAACGGATGTACGGGGGCGTGTCTGGGAAGGCGCCACAGTGACCAACCTGGCGCTTCAGATCGCCTATCATCTCGGAATTGAACAGGCCATCCTGATCGGCGTGGATCACAACTTTGCCTCCAAGGGTGAGGCCAACAAGACGGTGATTTCGCAGGGAGACGATCCCAATCATTTCATGCCGAATTACTTCGGGAAGGATACCCGCTGGCAGCTTCCTGACCTCGACACATCGGAGATCGGTTACGCCTTTGCCCGCGAAGCCTACCGCAAAGCAGGCCGTGAAGTGGTCGATGCCACGATCGGCGGCAAGCTGACCATCTTCCCCAAAGTGGACTACGACTCGCTCTTTTAACTGATCGCCTTTAACCTCCTTCCTTGAACCTCTCACCCTTATCCCCTCAGCCTCTGGTCTCCGTCGTAACGCCTTCCTACAACCAGGCGTCCTTCCTGGAAACCACCATCCGCTCCGTCCTGGAGCAGGATTATCCGGCTGTCGAATATTTTGTCATGGATGGCGGATCCAGCGACGGAAGCGTGGAGATGATCCGGAAGTATGGAGACCGGTTGAGCGGGTGGGTGAGCGAAAAGGACCGCGGGCAAGGGGATGCCATCAATAAGGGACTTGGACGGGCAAAGGGCGAGGTCGTTGCCTGGCTGAACTCGGATGATTATTATCTTCCCCATGCGATCTCCTCCGCCATCCAGGTCTTTAGACAAAATCCGGACGCCGCGTTCGTGTACGGCGATATGCTGGCCGTGGATCAGGACGGGAAGACCCTGAACCTCCTGCGATATAAACAGTATTCCCTGGATGATCTATTATGCTTCCAGATCATCGGCCAGCCGGCGGTCTTCTTTCGCCGTGAAGCGTATGAAGTGGTCGGCGGATTGGACGTCACGTTTCACTACATGCTCGATCATCACCTGTGGATCCGGATGGCTCAGCTGGGAAGAGCCGTTTATGTTCCCCAGACCTGGGCGGCGGCGCGCTTCCATCCCCAGGCGAAGAACCGTAACCTGGCGACACAGTTCCCTCTCGAAGCTTTTCGCATCCTGAAGTGGGCGGAGGACCAGCCCGGTCTGTCGGATTCGTTGAAGCGGGTGAGGAGACGCTCGCTCGCTTCGGCCCACCGCGTGGATGCACGCTACCAGCTCGATGCAGGCTTGCCGTGTCAGTCGCTGCGGGCCTGGCTCAAGGCATTCTCCCTCCATCCAGCGACCGCGCTGAGGCGGTTGAACCTGCTTGCTTCGGCCTTGCTGCAGATGGCCGGCCTGAACCGGCTGAGAGAGTTCATCCTGCGGCGGCGGCAGCAAAGATATTCGAACGACAGGCCCAAAACCTAATCTGATACAATACCCGCGCGTATGTCACAGCCCACCTTTTTTTCATCGCGGACGGTCCGCATTGCCGCGTTACTGATCCTGTTTACTGCTGCCTTTGCCATTCGCCTCTACGACCTGACAGATCCCCCTCTTGATTTTCATCCCACCCGCCAGCTCCTCTCGGCCATCAAGGCGCGTGCCCTGTATTACAGAACGAATCCTGCCGGCATCCCCCAGGACCAGAGGGATACGGGAATCCGGCAGGCAAAGTTAAAAGCCCAGGTGGAGCCTGTCATCCTCGAACGAGTGGTTGCCTACACTTATCGCTTCACGGGGGAACAGTTGTGGGTGGGCCGCGTTTATTCCTCCAGCTTCTGGTTGATCGGCGGAGTTTTTCTTTTCCTGCTGGTACGGAATCTTCTTTCATTCGATGCAGCCATTGCCTCCACAGCTTATTATTTGTTTTTTCCCTATGCAGTCCTTGCCAGCCGGAGCTTCCAGCCGGATCCGCTGATGGTGATGCTGATCGTCGCATTCTGGTGGGCAATCGCCCGCTGGGTCGCCGCGCATGATTCTCCGTCCTCATCGCAGGGAGCGGGGATGCGGAGGGCCATCCTGGCCGGGATCCTGGGTGGTCTGGCGATCCTCATCAAACTGACAGCTTCATTTTTCGTCATCGGCGCCGCCCTCGGCCTGGTGTTATCGCGCTTTACCTGGCGGGAGCTGTTGCGCAGCACCCAGGTCTGGGTGATGGCGATCCTAGGCGCCCTGCCCGGAATGATCTATCTTGTGAATGGGCTCTTTATTGACCGCGGGCTCGGCAGCCAGTTCAGCGGACGGTTCGTGCCCGCACTGTTGATCAACCCGCTCAACTATTTACAATGGATGACCAAGGTGGACATGGCAACCGGGGGGATCTTTGTCATGCTTGCCCTGCTTGGCTTCTTCCTGACGAGCGACAGGCGTTATCGCTTTTTGATGTTTGGCCTGTGGGGCGGCTATATCGTATACAGCCTGATCTTCAATTACCATGCTGCCACGCATGACTATTACCAGCTTCCCTTTATCCCGATCGTTGCGGTGTCACTGGGTCCGCTGGGGGGCTGGTTCTTTGCCCGTTTGGCGGAGCCAACCGTCCATGGGAGTCAGCGAAGCGCAGCGTACCTCATCCTGATCCTGGGATTGTTCATGGCAGTATGGAATGTCCGCAATCAAATGAAGACGGTGGACTTCCGGGCTGCACCTGTGATGTGGTCGCAGATCGGCGGGCTGATCCATGACAGATCTGTGGTCGGATTGCTGGAGGATTATGGAGCGGAGCTTGAATACTGGGGCTGGAGGACCGTCCCCTTATGGCCATACTCGGGAGATCCGAAATTCTCGCGCGGGAAAACGCGTGCCACACAGAAGGAGTTCCAGGAGTACTCATCAAAAAAGGACCTTTTCCTGGTCACCGACTTCGACGAGTTCAACCGCCAGCCGGCCTTGAAAGAGATCCTGAATAAATACCCTGTCCTGGTCAATGGGAATGGTTTTGTGATCTATGATCTGGCTGCTGCCAGGTAAGTGCTCTTACTGGGTGCATCCTTCTTTTGAATATTCATAGACCTTCCAGAAGTCGATCCTTCGTATGAGACAATACCTGCCTCGCAGGGAGGATATTTTTTGCTCAATGGCGGGTGTTGTGATGGGGAAGCTGAATACCGGATTGTTTTTTTCAGTATCGATGATGAGCCTGGGCTGGTTTTGAAGGATGTCATCCAAGAAACCATCGATCATGGCTTCATCCACATACCCTTGCTGCTGGAGGGGCGCCTGATAAACAAAACGGGAGGGACTTTTTCTGCGCGAAAGGTAATTCAACGCAGCCTCGGAGCCCCACAGCAGGACCTGATCCTCAGGCGAGGTATTCTCCTGTATGTATTGGATCGCGGCTTCGTTCTTTGAGAAATCCCTGTAGAGATAAAGCTGGTTCAGGTAATCATCAAAGCAGGTCCAGGCAATGAAGCCTGCGATCAGCAATGCCATTAGAACCCTGGCGATGCCTGCGTTTCTCGAGCGCGGCAGCCATGCCTCGACCCCCCAGACCAGGACTCCCGTGAACAGGGCCAGCGTGGGAAGCAGTGTCATATAGTAATGAGCGAAGGTTCGGCCGGGCAGGGTGATCAAAATGAATTCCAGCGGCAGGGCGATCAGTCCAATGGCAAGAAGAAGCCACGCCTTTTCCAGTGACTTTTTTGTCAAAAAAAGAGTCAGGAGGGCGATCCCATAGCCCACCACGGCAGCCTGGAGCAACCCCGCCCGGGTCAGCGGGCGGATGCCTTTGCGGAGGGTATCCAGTCTTTCAGCCAGCGTGCTGGAAGCACGAGCCGAGTAGACTAAGTTGTACTCAAAAGCTGCGCTCCAGAACTGCGGGAGTGAGCCCTGAATGACAAAGAAGGCGATCACGATAACACTGAAGGTCAACCCGCCGAGCAGCAGGAAACCCATCTCGCGGAGCCAGCGGCAGCCCTGCCCGGAGCTTAACCGCTGAAAGGCCAAAGCAGCCACGATCGCAACCCAGATCCCGATGGCCGTCTGTTTCGTGAAGAAAGCGATGGCGCCTGTCAGGCCGATAAGGAAATAATCCAGGCCCGGACGTGCGGACCGGTCCGCGTGATAGATCAGGAACAAGGCCGCGAATTGCAGGGGAAGAGTATATTCCGTGGTGAGATTGCCGCCCTGCAAAATGAATACAAGGGTTAACAGCCAGAGCAGGAGACTGAACACCGCGGGGAGCAAACCAAAAATATTTTTGATCAGCAGGAAACCGAGATAGGCCGCGGTGAAGAGCATGGCCAGCTCGATCAGCCAGACCCCCCAGCGGGAGTTGTTCGAGATCGCCTGTCCCAGGGCATCGATATAGAAGATCACCGGCGGCTTGTGATCCCAGATATCCCGGTAGGGCAGCTCGCCGTTCAAGACCCGCCAGCCAGTATAGAGAAAGACCCCTGAATCCCGGTAAACGAGCGGCATGTTCAGAGGACTTACCGGGAGCAGCACCAGAAGCGTCCCAAGAAGGATGAGTAATTTATCCCAGGTGTTATCGATGAGATTTCTTATGGAGGTCATGTTTTGGATTTATGCTTCAAAGGAAGCGCTGCAATTTGGAGAAGGACAGACCACGGCTCAATCTGGCCTTCAGATGGATTATAAGCCATCGCCCGAAGGCCTCCTGCAAATCTGCGTTACAATAAACCCCGTTCTGTGCAGAAATGTCATCTTTCATTCCCCTTTGTCCAGACGCAATGCCCCTGTGAATGTCACGCATATGCAGAACTATATTTATGTGAAAATTGCAGGTGGAAATCGAATTTCAGGTTTAGGAAATGATGCGGTCCCCTGCTCGTTTTGAAAGTCTATTCTTTCGTTATCTCCTTGGGATAGCCGTATTGGTATTAATGTTTGCTGCGGGACTCTATGCCTACCTGGGGACCTTTTCCCGCTATGGCGGCGATGATTATTGTGAGGCAGCCCAAATTCGGACATCTTCCCCCCTGGCTGCCGTCTTTCAGCGTTACTTTAGCGAATATTGGCCCCGGGCGACCATGCGCTATTCCAACCTGCTTTTTGTGGGCTTGAGTGAATCGCTGGGCAGGTACAACATGCAGGTCACCATCCCTTTCATGATCCTGCTCTGGTTCGCAGGCTGTACCTGGCTGCTCCACGAGATCCGCCGATTCCTTCGAGTGGAGTGGAGTTTTTTACTCGACCTGTGTTTGGGTCTGACCTTCGGTTTTTTCTGCTTGCGGCAGGCCCCCGATCTATTCGAGACCGTGTACTGGCGTTCGGCCATGATGACCCATTTTGCGCCCCTGGTCTTCAGCCTGTTCCTCTTTTCGTTTGCGATCAGGCAGGCAAGGGCCATTGCTGAGGGGAAATCGCCATCCTGGCTCGTCTATCTTTTCATCTTTGCTGCTACCTTTGTCATCGCCGGGTTTTCCGAGCCGCCGACAACCACCCTTCTGACGGCTATTCCTCTGCTCATGCTTGCCGTGTGGTTCGGGGAAAAGCCCTCCTTCCGTGGAAAACATCTCGCTTTACTGGCTTCGATTTTTTGGGGAGTTTTCCTTGGGCTGCTGGCGATGCTTCTCTCGCCCGCCACTGCGAGCGCAGCCCAGGCAAAAACTTTCAACTTGGTACAGCTGCTGACAACTTCATTTGTGTTCAGCTACCAGTTTATCGCCGATTCCCTGAAGACCCAGCCTCTTCCACTTTTAGTAACCCTGCTCATCCCGCTGATCCTGGTGTGGGCGCGTGGACAGATCCACCCATCTGAATTATCCTCCCGCCAAAGACGGGCTCTCCTTCTTGGGATGCTGGCTGCTCCATTCCTGGCATGGCTGTTGATCGCCGCCGGTTTTTCTCCCAGTGTCTATGGACAAAGCTTTCCCGTGGAACGAATGCGTTTCCTTGCCCGCGGGATCCTGATTGCCACCTTTATGCTGGAAGGCGTTTACCTTGGTTTATTATTGGGGCAGCTGAAATGCCAGGCAAACCCATCCCTGGCGCGGTCGCTGGCTGCGGTTCTCTTTATAGGGATCGCGATCGGCTATCCCTTTCGGACGGCGGCAGGCCTGGTCCAGCATAACCTTCCGGAATACCGGGCGCGTGCCGCACAATGGGATGAACGCGATGCCAGCATCCGGTCCATGAAAAACGAGGGCGTTCGTGATCTTACCGTCCCTTTTTTGTCCGGAGAGATCATCCAGGATCTGGGAGATCGACGGGAGTACAGGCTGAACCGCTGTGCCTCCATTCTCTACGGAGTCGACTCCATCCTGGCACTTCCCATGAAGAACGGTCAATAAAAAACATGGCTGACACACCCAACCCCATTCTCGTCACAGGCACGCATCGCAGCGGCACCACCTGGGTCGGCAAAATGCTCGCTGCCGATTCAAGAACCGCCTATATCAGCGAGCCGCTCAATGTGCTCCATCGTCCTGGCGTGTTCCGGGCGAAGGTGAACAAATGGTACCAATACGTTTGTGAAGATAACGAGCGGGATTACTTGCATTCCTTCCACGAGCTGCTCGACTTTGATTATCACCTGTGGGATGAGATCCGTTCCCTGCGTTCCTGGCACGACTTCTTGCGCATGGGCCGCGACTTCTCGATTTTTTATTCCGGTCTGATGCGCGGACAGCGGGCACTGTTGAAGGATCCCTTCGCGGTGTTTTCCACGGAGTGGTTTGCCAGGCGCTTGAACTGCAGGATCGTGATTGCGGTTCGTCACCCGGCAGCGTTCGTCAGCAGCCTCAAGCGTCTGAACTGGCCCTTTGATTTGCAGGATCTGCTCGACCAGCCTCTGTTGATGCGGGATCATCTCGAGCCCTACCGGGAACAAATAGAGAGAGCCAAAAGGGAGGATGCGATCGACCAGTGGGCGCTGCTCTGGAACCTGATCTACGGAACGGTTCACGCGACCCTGCAGCGCAATCCCGATTTTATCGCCGTCCGCCACGAGGACCTTTCCCTGGACCCTGTAAACCGTTACCGGGACCTGTACCACTCGCTGGGCCTGGAATTCAGCCCGCGCGTCGAAAAGGTGATCCGGGAATCAAGCAATTCTGAAAACCCGGCCGAGATCAGGAAGACTCATTCCGTGAAAGTCGACAGCCGTGCAAATGTGAGCAGTTGGAAAAAACGATTGACGGAGGACGAGGTCCGGCGCGTCCGTGAAGCGACTCAGAAAATCGCTTCCCTCTATTATCCCGATGAACCTTGGTAGATCATTTGGAAATAAAAACTTAACTGTGAAAAATGACAGACAGGAGAACTATCAAGAATGAGCAATAACCAGGCAGCTTCCATCCAGCGCGACTTGAAACAGGATGATCTGATCGTCATTACCGGAGCGGGAGGTTTTATCGGCGGCTCACTGGTGCGTTATTTTCATACCCTGGGCTACACCCGCATCCGGGCCGTGGACAAAAAACCTTTGAGCAACTGGTACCAGCGTATTCCCGGCGTGGAGAGTCTGCGCCTTGACCTGAGTGAGAAGGAGGCCTGCATCCGTGCCGTGGAAAACGCGGCGGAGGTCTATAATCTGGCGGCCGACATGGGCGGCATGGGCTTTATCGAGCGCTTCCGCGTGGAGTGTATGCGCTCCTCGCTGATCAACACCCATATGGTCGAGGCCGCCTACCAGGCCGGCGTCAACCGCTACTTTTTCTCCTCCTCGGCCTGTGTGTACAATACCCTGCTCCAGCAGGATCCCAATGTGCGCGCTCTCAAGGAATCGGATGCCTATCCCGCCATGGCCGAGCGGGGCTATGGCTGGGAGAAATTATTCGCCGAGATGCTGTGCCAGGAATATTGGGTGGAACGAGGCATGAAGACGTTTATCGCCCGCTTCCATAACGTCTATGGACCGAACGGCACCTGGGATGGTGGCCGCGAGAAGGCCCCGGCGGCCATCTGCCGCAAGGTCATCCAGGCCAGGGACAGCGGCACAAATGAGATCATGATCTGGGGCGACGGCTCCCAGACCCGCAGTTATACGTATATTGAGGATTGTGTGCTGGGGATCGACAGGATCGTCCACTGCAATGAGCTGATCGCCACGCCCATCAACCTGGGATCCAATGAGCTAGTCTCGGTGAACGAGCTGGTCTCCATTGCCGAGGAAATTGGCAGTGTAAAGCTGACCCGCAAGTATGACCTGAATGCTCCCCGCGGAGTAGCCGGGCGAAACAGCGATAACGCCTTCATCAAGCAGGTGCTGGACTGGGAGCCGGGCACACCCTTCAGGAATGGCCTGACAAAGACCTATCGATGGATCGAAAGCCAGTATATGGCTCGCAAGGCAGGGCAGCGGGTGGTGGAGGAAACTGCCTAGCAGGAAAACAAATCGTCGGCGTTCATGAACGCCGACGATGCAATTTAAAAATTGAACATCTTTCGCAGCCGCAGGCGGAACTTCCAGGGCATCCAGGAGTAGATGAACCTGCGGGCATACATCCTCATCCGCAGCATCGAGAGCCAGCCTCCTCCTTCACGCTCCAGCACGCGCAGCATATCCGGGTAGCAGCGGTCGTCATTCACGATCGT
>JBLNAU010000453.1:0-7617 GCA_050259515.1 Syntrophothermus sp. | reverse complement strand
ACAGGAGTAGTTTGCGGCAGGCAGCCGCCAGCCAGCAGGAGAGCCACGGAAAAAGCGATGTTGCTGAAATGGGATCTCACTTTAGCCTCGTTCGATGGAAATAGGGAATAATTCAGTATATCATTCCCCCTTCCAAACCACTGCCTGAACCTTACAATTTAAGGGATTCCACCTCTTTTCCCTATGCAGCGAGTAGGATATGATGTATAGACTATAATCTCGATGCAAATCCTATTCCAGTTCGATGTACGGACCATTGCGCTCTTTGTGGGCATGACCTTTTTTGTTCAGGCGACTGCCATTGGTGCCCAGGCATTACTGATCAGGGAGTTGAAACAATATCGCGGGGTGATCGCCGCCCTGCTGGCAAATCTTTGTGCAGCCACAGCCCTGCTGCTGCGCCTGTTCGTCGACCGGCTCCCGGAAGCCCCTGCCGTTACCATCATCCTGTCCAACGCCCTGCTCCTGGCAGGGCCCGGACTTTTTTATATCGCCCTCGGCCAGTTTACAGGATACCCATACAGCAGGACATATGTCAGCGGGGTCATCGCCGCGGTGGTTGCCTTCCTGACATACTATACCTACCGGGACAATGACCTGGCCATGCGGATGATGATCCTCTCGCTCGGGTCCATCGCCCTGGTCTTCCTTTTGATCTACCAGCTCTGGCGGACGCAGAAAAGCGCCCTGCGGCTCAGCGCCAACCTGATGCTGCTCTCCTTTATCATCTATGAGGTGTTCCTGATCCTGAGAACGGTCACGATCGCCCTGAATCCCCCGCACAACTCCTCCAGCCTGACTCCCATTCAATCCGCCACCTATCTGCTTACCTTTGCCATCAGCATTTTCTGGTCCACCGGTTTCATTCTGATGGTCAGCCAGCGCCTGCGAAACGATCTGGTGGAAATGGCCACCATCGATGGTCTGACCCGCATCCCCAACCGCCGGGCAACGGAGATCTTCCTCGAAAAGGAGATTTCCCGGATCCAACGAAATCAGGGTGAGTTTTCCGTGCTGTTGATCGATCTCGATAACTTCAAGCAGGTTAATGACCGCTGGGGCCATCTCATGGGCGACCTGGTCCTGGCCAATACCTCCCGGGTCTTTCAATCCATGATCCGCAAACCGGATTGGGTGGGCCGCTGGGGCGGGGAGGAATTTCTCATGATCCTCCCGGGTCTGTCGGAGGGGGAAGCGCTGGCCGAGAGGGTGAGATGCGAGGTGGCCAATATCCGGTATAACCAGGGGCAGGCACCCTTCGGCATCACGGTCAGCATCGGCGTCACGTGTGTGAAGCGTGCCGGGCAGATCGACCAGATCCTGAGGAATGCCGATAAAGCTCTCTACCAGGCCAAACAAACCAGGAATACAGTCAGCGTCGGGATGTAGACGGGATGCAGCCTTGAAGTAACCATGGCGATCCTATTGTTCCAAGCCAGATCGATTTACATCTTCAATTGTAAAAATCAGCCGCGCTGTTTAACCAAATAGATCGTTGTTTCAAGCGGGGGAGAGATCCTCCAGCGATTTGTGGGTCAACTCCTCTGCCGCTGAGATAAACGTTCGGTACTCCTCCTGGGCGGAGACCTGGGCAGAGTGACGGGCGTTGTTGAGCTCGTCCAGGTGCTCGTGGAGGATGTTCACCACCTCCTGGTCGAGGCGGTGCTGGGATACCGCTTCGGAAAGGATCTGAAAGGCATCGGCTCCGCTCATGCCCCTGCGGTAGGGACGGTCCTCGGTCAGCGCGGTGAAGATGTCTGCCACCGAGACGATACGCGAGCCCATCGGCAGCTCCTCGCCGGTCAGGTGAAAGGGGTAGCCATGGCCGTCCATCCGCTCGTGGTGGAAGGCAGCCCAGACCCGGATCACGTCCAGGACCTGGAGCGGCTCGAGCAGGTGGAAGGTGTAGTAGGTATGGCGGCGCATGACTGCAAATTCCTCACGGGTCAGCCTGCCCGGTTTCTCCAGTATTTCCGCAGGCACGGCCAGCTTGCCCAGGTCATGCATCAGCCCGGCCAGATGGATCGTACGGCAGTCCGAGGGGGAGAATCCACAAAGCTGCGCCAGAGCCCCGGCCGTCGCCGCCACGCCGGCCGAGTGGGAGGCCGTGAACCGGCTGCGGAAGTCAATGATGCGCCTGAACAGGTTGGTCAAGCCCAGGAAATCCTCTTCCATCAGGCGGACCTGCTCCCACTTCAGGCGGCGACCCAGACCCTCCAGGGTGCGCAGGTAGACGGTATCCAGCCAAAAAGCTTCCTTCTCGGCCAGGGCCTCCAGGGCCAGCACCTGCTCGGGGAGAAAGCGCTCGCCCGCCTGGGCACGGATCTTCTCCAGAATTCCATCCACCTGCCCCAGCACATCGCGGTTCGGGTCGAGCAGAATGGCCACCCGGTCCGCCAGCTGCAAGAGGTGGCTGGCGCGCGGGACGGGGAGTCCGTCAAACCAGGCGCCTGCGCCATTCCTCCAGGGCACATGGTGAAAACGGACAATCTCCGCCGCGGCCTGGAACGGGGGAAACGATCTCAGAAGAAGATAGCCAAAGATGGAATGCCCATAAGGATCCTGGTATTCAAAATCGAGGGCCAGGAGGCGCTCCTGGCGGGTAAGGCCGCCCACATCGTGGAGGGCAGCGGCGATGACCAGGTCGTGCAGCTCGCTGGCAGGGAGCTTCATCTGCATGCCCAGCCCGTAGGCGATCTGCGCCGTCCGCTTGTGATGGTCTGCCACCAAAGGGCTGACAAGGTCCACAGCCTGGGAGAGGCAAAGCACAAGATCGAAGATCGGGAGGACGAGAGGAGGTTGGTCGTTCATGAGGGTCTCCTTCGCTTTCATTATTGCGCAAAATGGAGGGTGTGGAGATTAGAATTGGAGAGCAGGGATGAGATCTTGATAAAAACAGGCGGCAGTCCAATTGCCGCCTGTATCTTTATCTTTATACAGCTCCATCTTACAGCGATGAGCGCCTGCGACGCAGGATGCTCGAGACTCCCAGAACCAGCATCAGGATGGCAAAGGTCCAGGCTGCATAGGCGACCAATGGCGTCGCCGCCTGCTTGATGGCGATCCCGATAAAGGACCAGGTCAGGACAAAGACATAGGCACTGTCCTGGCGCAGGACCGTCATCAATACACCGAGCAGGGAGGCGACGACGATCATGATCACAGCCCAGACCTGTGGGGCAATGCCAAAGCCGTTCCAGTTGACCAGGTATAAATAATCCGAGATATTGGCCACCGTGGCCACCGAGATCCAGCCCAGATAGATGCTCATCGGAATATCCACCGACCATTTTTCGGCCGTGCCCACCGGCACTTTTCCCACGTCCAACCGCAGGTAGGAGGCGATCAGCAGGCCGAGGAGGATCAGCATGACCACCACGCTTAAGCCGAACCGGTTGTAATGCCAGCAGAACAGCCAGGCGGCATTGAACACACCGCTCAAGGCAAAGAGATATCCCAGGTTGCGCAGGCGGGAATTCTCCTTCTGCGAAGGACGGACCTGATAAATCGAAAAGGCGATCCAGCCGATGTAAATGACGCCCCAGATGGCAAAGACATACCCGGCCGGGACAAAATAGACTTTAAAGCGGTCGGAGATCTCGCCTGTATTCTGCCCATTCAGCGGCAGGACGCTGGCCATGATATTGACTGTAAGTGCAAGTCCAACAGACAGGATGTTGGCCCACTGGCGTAAGGAATCTTTTGACATGAATTTCTCCCAAGTTGAAGTGTATTTCCCAGACAGCTCCATCATACAGCCTATTCCTGTCAATTGCTATCACGAACCAGGGAATTGGCCAGCAGTGGAGGAGGGTTATTTCCTCCGCTGAATGACCGTACATCCATGCCGGAGCTGGCGATCGCATTCCAGTGGGATTCGAATGCGGAAAACTTTCCAGCCTCGTGGTAGCACCCTCGCCAGAGGCATGAATAGGGACGGAAGTCTTGTGATAAAAGTTACAGCCTTACAAGAACGTTAAGTAACTCTCAAATGAGAAGCGGGACGGGTAAATATGGCGTTTCTCCGACTTTACAGGCTCCTGGTTCCGTATATGGGGGATTGAAAGAGAGTTAGATGACCAAACTTAAATGGGTATGAGAGCATTTATAGTTCTCTTTGCAAATATGTTTGGTGGCTAAACGAAATTTTGCTCTTGTCAGTTTTTGGGGGATGTTAACTTTATGGGCGTAAGTCTTCACGGCCCATAGTGAAAAACCCTTACAAGGAGAAAAAATGAACAAGACAATTTATCGATGCTTCAGTTTCCTCATGGCCCTGGCGCTGACCCTGGGAGTTGCCTCCCGGGTACAGGCCTCGACTGCGATCGAAACGACAAAGCAGCGGGGTCATTCAGCCGCCCTGCTGGCCGGGATGGTTTATTACGTCAGCCCGACCGGCAGCGATACCAACTCGGGGTCAAGCACATCGCCGTTCAAGACCTTTGCCAAGGCGGTCTCCATTTTGAAGCCCGGCGATACGCTTCAAGTCACGCCCGGCACCTACAGCGAGGCATTAATCGTTTCGGTGTCAGGCACCTCGACCGCCCCGATCAACGTGATCGGCAATCAAGCCAAGATCGACGTGAAATCAGCCAAAAATACCGCAATCAAGATCAGCGGCAGCTACGTCAACCTCTCCGGTTTTGAAGTGACCGGGGCCACCGATGCCGGGATCGGCATCCCAGGCAAATATGTAACGGTCAAGAACAATATCATCCATGACAATGTCACCCAGAATGGGATCGGCACGTGCGGCACCTCGACCACAGGTTGGTCGAGTGCGCTCAAGGTTGGTGTTGGAGGTCAAAATATCGTCATTAGTGGCAACACGGTCTATAACAATTGTGGTGAGGGGATCGCGATCACGCGCGGGGTGGGCGTTCGGGTCGAGAATAATACATCCTACGACAACTGGGCCCAGAACATCTATATTGACAACTCACCGTACACCGTCGTTCAGAACAACACGGTTTACTGTACGGGTGCACGGGTGCGGGCGGATGGAAAAAGGCCGTCCGGCATCGGCTTGGGCGAGGAGCTCTATTCGGGCTGGGGCGCACAAATGCACGATGTCACGGTCTCTGGCAACACGGTCAAGGACTGCGGCAAGGGCATTGGGGCCTATGCAAGCCAGGTGAATGGGACTTTCACCAACATCACCATCACCAAGAATAACGTGCCCAGCGGACAGCTTCGTCCCGTTTCCCTGTCCACTTCGCCCAACCTGAACGTGGTCATTTCCTACAACACCCTTTACACCGACCCGTATGTCTCCGACAAAAACGGCGTTACGCTGACCGGCAACATCATCGGCGGCTCCGTGTCCGCGCCCACACCTACACCGACGACCAGCATCTCTCCGACCAAGACCCTGGCTCCCACATCCACGCCTACCTCAACGCCCGTTACGGTCAATACTCCGGTCGTTACCAGCACACCGACAACTGCTCCGACCTTGGTGGCTCCAACCCCCACTGCCTCTGTACCAACCCAGCCAGCCTCCGATGCGATCTTTGCAAGCAGCTTTGAGAGCGGCTATCTCACCGAATGGAGCGGAAGCTCCAACGGCGGCGGAGACCTGAGCGTTAATACTGCGGCTGCACTGGTCGGGGCCTACGGTATGCAGGTGGTCATCAACGATGCAACCACCATGTATGTGAACGATGACACCCCCTTTGCGGAGCCTCGCTACCGCGCCCGCTTCTACTTTGATCCCAATTCGATCACCATGGCAAATGGCGATGCCCATATTATCCTGAGAGGCTATAGCGGCACGTCGAGCGTGGTGGTACGCGTGGAGATCGGCGGCGTCTCAGCCGGGGTCTACCAGGTCCGGGCAGCGATCATGAACGATGGCGGCACCTGGACCAATACAAACTGGGTAACGCTCACCGATACCCGTCACGCCATTGAGTTTGACTGGCGTGCTGCCACCGGCGCCGGCGCCAATAACGGCGGCCTGACCCTGTGGGTCGACGGCGCGCAGAAGGCGGATCTGACAGGCATCGACAACGATACCTGGCGCATCGATCGTGTCCGGCTGGGAGCACTGGCCGACATCGACCCCGGTACAGTCGGGTGGTATTACCTGGATGCCTTTGAATCCCGCCGCGGGACCTATATTGGGCCATAATCCTCCCGGATTATCCAATCGCTTTTGAAGACTTGGAGGCACCTCTGGAATTCCAGAGGTGCCTGTTTTTTTATTTTAAATGCCTCCCTGGCTATAGCGACTCTTATGAGCATGTCATAAGGGATTAAGAATAACAGGCTACCATTGCTCGATGCGGTGTTATTTTTGACCCTGTCGTTTTATATGAACTCAGGGTTATACTCCCTGGATGGAGAAGGTTCGCCACTGGCGGACCCCGGGAAAGATTCCCAGACTGCCACCCACCCTATCAAGGGCACAACCATTTTTCTTTTGGCTGTCCATTTCCATGGACTTTAGCCTGAATTCATGTCGCAAGGAACTCTTTATGAAATACGTTTGGCTCTTCCAGATCGTGATCGTGCTGGCCCTGTTTCTCTCCGCCTGCACATCACCGCTTCCCACAGCTGCACCGCTCCTGCCTCCACAGCCGACTTCCACCGATGAGTCGGCCGATACACCCCAGCCCGTCAGCGCCTCCAACCCCTGCATTGGGGCGCCTGCACCCGCGCACTGGCATCATATTGTCGTGCTGATGTTCGAGAACAAGACCTACGATAAGGTCATTGGCCCGGCCCCGTACATCACCAGCCTGGCCAACAGGTGTGCGACCTCCACTGACTGGAAGGACGCCGACTCGAAGGTGGATGGCTCGAAGGATGGCAAATACAACTCCAAGCCGAACTATGCCACTTTGACCAGCGGCGTCTCCCCTTCGACCCATGGACTGTTGAACGACAAGTATGAAACGACGACCGGGGTGGATAACATTTATCACCAGCTCAGCCTGGCCGGGCTTTCGTTCAAGGATTATTATGACGGCGGTCCAGGAGGCTGCGGCGTCCGCTTCAGCGGGGATTACCACGACGCGATCCGCTACTACACGGACGTGGCTGATATTTGCAGTACGCACGATGTTCCCCTCTCCACCTTCCAGGCAGACTTCAGCAATGGCAACCTGCCCACCTTTGCCATGCTGCTCCCTTCCAAACAGCATTCCATGCACGACAACAGTGTCCTCGACGGGGATGCCTATGCCAAGAGCATCCTGGAGCCGCTGCTCAACTCAAAGGAGTATGCCAACGGGGACCTGGCGATCTTCCTTTTGTGGGATGAGAACACGCCCATCCCGAATGTCCTGCTCGCACCCTCCGTCGCCCCGGGGACCAAGATCGTCATCCATGATGGGAATCCGGTATCGCACTTCTCGGCTCTCAGGACCTGGGAGGAAATGCTGGGCCTGTCGCTGCTTGGGGATGCAAGGTCGGCTCCCAGCCTGCTGCCATATTTTGGGAGCGCGTCCATCCAGTGATGCGTTCCTGATCTCTCGTCCAGGATCTTTTTCTCCCAAGGCAGGCACTCTGAATCCGGTGCGTGCCTTAGGGCTTGTACGCCAGACCATTTCGGCCTGCTGATAGGGCGCGCCGACTGTAACCTTTTGCTCTGCCGGGGGTGCTTGATTCCCA
>JBLNAU010000452.1:0-4079 GCA_050259515.1 Syntrophothermus sp. | reverse complement strand
CTGGTGACTTCGAGGACATTGTTCTGGCTCTTCTCACAATCAGGCAAAAGTGCGGAAGTCGTATCAGCGCTGGACTTTGATCATATCCAGCGGCCTGCAGCCCTGCTTGCCGCGGTCAACGATCTGGAGTCCCCTCTGGCCATTGCCTCGAAAGCATTCCAGGGCGCTTCTGCTTATGTGCCGATCCACGCAGAGGTTGAGAAAACCGTTTCCACGCGCACGTTTACAAATACCTTGGCAGTGGGCCAGCTCACGGCACTTGCCCTGCTGGGCAGGGAGGTAGAGCCGGCGAGGTCAGCCTTGATTGAAACGGCGAACCGGATGGACTCTTATCTATCGAACTGGGAGGAACGTATCCAGGAACTGGGTCGCAAGCTGGGATTTCCCAAACGACTGGCTGTGCTCGGGCGCGGACCTTCCATGGCCTCCGTGTATACGGGGACGCTGATCCTCGGTGAGGCCGCCAAGTTTATGGCTTTCCCCTACCAGGCCGGTGAATTCCGTCATGGACCGCTCGAGCTGGCCAACCCGGACCTGACCGTTTTACTCTTCCCGGGTCCCAAAGAGACTCGTGAACTGAACCGCCGCCTGTTCGAGGAGTTGCGTGGCTACCAGGTCAATGCTTTCTGGCTGGGTGACGGCACCGATGAATGCGAGCTCGATGTGCCCGATGTCCCTGAGATTGGGCGGCCGTGCATGGAAATCCTGCCCATGCAATTGTTGAGCATTCACCTGGCCAGGCAGATCGGTGTCGAGCCTGGCGAGTTCTTCCGCTCCGGGAAAATTACATTATCTGAGTAAGAGAAGAGAACTGCTAGCTTTTGAAGAATTTTTTCTCGTCGATAAACCGCACACCGGCTGCCTTGGCGGCTTTCTTATCCATCTTTTTGTCCCCGATCATGAATGTGTCCTTGGGAGAGTAGCCCAGTTCTTCCATGATTTCCAAGATCATGCCGGGGTGAGGCTTGCGGGACTTGTCATCCCGGGCAAATGGATTTGATTTCCCATTCTTCCAAACCCTGGCCTTTGGATCGTAGGGACTCATCCGCCAGGCCGCCACACCGCCTATTTTCTCAGCACAATTGCGGACCAGCTCTTCTGCCTCCTCGGCGGTGATCACCCCGTGAGCCACTGCGATTTGATTTGTCGCAATGGCAATTTGATGGCCATCCGCGCGCAGCCTGGCTAGTTTTTCGAACACGCCTTTGCGCAATATTTGCTCTTCAGGCTTGAGCGGCGAACGCTTGAAGAACAATCGGCTCCTGACATGGCGGAGCAGGGTCTTGTCTTTATCGAAAATATATAAACTCATGGTCTTTTCCGGAATTTCTGAATATCCGTTAGTTTCGTTAAGTAAACAAACGAATTACCTGCTCCTGTAATACGAGCGCGGGGTTGGGCTCGTTAGGCCAGCTCAGACGTACAGTTTGGACAGCGCGTGGCTTTGAGGGGGATGGCGGTGAAGCAGCGGGGACAATCCTTCGTCGTGGGCGCTTTGGCTTTCTCCGGCTCTTTCCTCTGTAAACGATTCATGGCGCGAACCATCAGGAAAATGACGATCGCAATAATCAGGAAATTAATGACAGCCTGTAAAAAATCGCCCCACTTGATGACCGCATTCCCAAACTTAAAGGCCAGGTTGCTAAAATCTATTCCACCCATGAAAAGTCCAACTATGGGCATGATGATGTCGTCTACGAGGGCGGTTACGATCCTCGAAAAAGCACTGCCGATGATCACGCCCACGGCCAGATCGATCACATTGCCGCGCAGGGCAAATTCCCTGAATTCCTTCCACATGAGTGCCTCCTAAAGAAAATATAAGTATTCTCGGAGAAGGATTTGCACGTCTGGAACGCGCAAATACACTTCTTCAGGGGTTAATACGAAGTAGCTGCCTGGCTTATGCTTTGGTTTGGGGGATCGGTGTGAGATGATGATCTCCGGCGCTTCGTCCACGCTGGGCAGAAGGTAGCCGGCACTAGTGGGCCAGGCTCTCTTTTTGAAATTCGCGATGAAAATTTCCGTAATGCAATCTAAGCGTCCATTCCAGCAAGGCCTGCATTAATTGGCTCACGTACTGCCGGGTATCCCGATCCACCAGTTTTCCGTCGGGATCGAATTTCTCACCAGAGTTTGCGACAAAAACCTCAGGTTTGTTCAGTGGAAGCATATTCGTGAACACGCATACCTGCCTGAAGTGCATTTGCGAGCGGATGGTGCCCGACCTGCCTGTGGAAGCGCCCATGAGCGCCACTGGCTTTCCACTCAGGGGCGAGCCATTTGCCGGCCGGGATGCCCAGTCAATGGCATTCTTCAAAACACCACTGATCGAATAGTTGTACTCAGGGATGGAAAAGAGCAGTGCATCTGCCTGGCTGATCTGTTGCTTAAAGATTTGAACCGCTTCCGGCTCACCCTGCTGGCGGACATCTTCATTGAAATTTGGTATGGCGGCCAGGGTTTGATTATCAAAGATGTGAATCTCCATCTTTTCCGGGGCCAGTTCCTGAGCCGCCCGCAAGAGCGCCCGGTTATAGGAACCTCTACGCAGGCTTCCCCCGATCCCCAGGACATGAATTTTTTCCTTCCAAATAATTTCCTGCATGTTTCTCCTTTCTGGTGGAGGGTTGTGCAATCACTTGCTTCTGCACTATTTTTCCTTCCATTTGCCAGAGTCTGGATCCTTTACATATTTGTTCTTTACCGCCGACCAGGCAACCCGATGCGCGGTTTCCTCACGCGCGGTATTCCCCCGCCGTTCTTGCGGTTCATCGTATTGCTCCCATGCGCTGTTGAATGCCTCCATATAGATTTCCTGGGCATGGGCGGGCAATACGTTCCTGACACTTTCAGGGAGATCGGACGTGGATCGATACGGCATATCTTCCTCCGAAGACCAGATTATAGGAACATTCGGTGTCTGTCTCAATTCGGGAAAGCCCTAATCGCCCTGCGCCGTGAAATTCGGAGGATCAAGCTGCCTGGAGTGTTTTTTAAATCCAGCCGGATAAGTTTATAATGAACGAATAATCAACTTGTATCAACGGAATTACTCAATGGATGATGTTCAAAGATTTGTCTCCCCTCTGATCGAAAATGTTGAAAAGGTCATCGTCGGCAAGCGGCAGGCGATCGAATATATTCTGGTTGCGATGCTTTGCGAAGGTCACATCCTCCTGGAGGATGTTCCTGGTTCGGGCAAGACAATGCTGGCCCGGGCGATCTCCACCAGTCTCGGGATCGGATTTAAGCGGATTCAATGTACCCCGGATCTTTTGCCAAACGATATCACCGGCGTATCGATATACAATCAAAAAAGCGGGGATTTCGAATTCAATCCCGGCCCGATATTCGTCAACATCCTTTTGGCGGATGAGATCAACCGTGCCACGCCGCGCACCCAGGCCGCTCTTCTGGAGGCCATGCAGGAGCAGCAGGTGACTGTGGACGGCGTTACCCACGATCTGCCTCGCCCGTTCCTGGTGCTGGCGACACAAAATCCCATTGAATACGAGGGGACATTTCCCCTCCCCGAGGCGCAGCTGGATCGTTTTCTGATGCGGCTGTCGCTGGGGTATCCCTCCCGAATCGAGGAGCGCCAGATCCTGACCAATCTATGGCGCGAGCATCCCATCACAAAATTAGGCCAGGTGGTGGAAGGCCAGGAACTATCCATCCTTCAAAAACGGGTCTGGGACGTGAATGTGGATGCCACTCTGCAGGATTACGTCGTTGCACTGGCGGCTGCCACACGGGACCATCCGGACCTGGCACTCGGTGTCAGCCCGCGCGGCAGCCTGGCCCTCCTGAAGGGAGCGCAGGCCCTGGCTGCCATCCGTGGACGTGAATATGTGATCCCGGAGGATATCAAGACGCTTGTTCCCCTTACCCTGGCTCATCGACTCATTCTCAAGCCGGAAGCCGAGCTGCGCGGCCGGACAGCGCTTACCATCCTGGAGGATATTTTGGAAAAAACGGTACTTGACCTGGGCAGTGTGGAATAAATAAGGTCTGCCTGAGATGTTCGGCACGTTCGGGATCCTGCTTGTTTTTCTGCTCTTGATTGCCTCCCTGCT
>JBLNAU010000451.1:0-4541 GCA_050259515.1 Syntrophothermus sp. | reverse complement strand
CCCGGGCAGCTCTCATACCGGTTACAACCGCGGCTCCCTTGCCCTGGTTGTGCTCATGCAGGATCACCCGCAGCTTATCCTTCCCGTCCAGCTCCCTGAGGAGATCCCGGGTCCCATCTGTGGATCCATCATCCACAACTACAATTTCGTTTGCCAAATTTTGGGCCTGTACACGCTTGATAATTTCCTGAACATTGCCCACTTCGTTATAGACTGGAATGACGACTGTTAGGTTCATGGGGCAGATTATATTCGACAATCCTACGGAGGGTGGCAGAATTCCTTACGGAGATGCAATCCGGTGCGGAGTAGAGATTGATGGAAGAGGCAGTATAATTTGACACACTTATCGAATTAATTTTTATTGAACATTCCACGCCGGGAGGTGGTATGACCAATCCCACTGTTCGACCTGCACCCTCAGTTGCCCATTTTTCACCTCCGCCCATCAACACCGTTGAAGATACGGGCCTTTCCTCGCTTTGGCTCCAGGACCTGACTCTCAAGATCCTGTATTCCCAGGGGTACATGAGCGGATTTAAGATCGCCGAGCTGATTGCTCTTCCATTCGCAGGGGTGACCGATCTCATCCTCGAAGCTCTCAAACGTGAGAAGTTGATCGAAGTCAAATCATCCCAGGGCGGTTTGGGAGAAGGAGCCTATACGTATGGGATCACCGGAGCGGGCATCACCCGGGCCCGGGAAGCCCTGGAGCGAAGCCAGTACGCCGGCCCTGCACCCGTCCCGTTTGAGGTGTACAACGAGGCGATCCGCCGCCAGAAGACCGGCAGGATGTCTGTCACCTCACGCACGATGCGCCAGCTCCTTTCCCAGCTGGTCCTTTCTGAGTCGACGTTCCAGCGGCTTGGACCTGCTCTGAACTCCGGCACGTCCATTTTCATGTACGGGCCCCCGGGCAACGGCAAAACAAGCGTGGCACGCGCCTTTGGGAATCTCGTCCTGACCCAGTCGATGTACATCCCATATGCGCTCTATCTGGATGGCCAGGTGATCAAGGTCTATGACCAGGTCAGTCACCGGCTTGCCCCGGATGCTGAGCTCCCCTCCGGAAACGGGGGCACGGGCAACCTGCGAACGAGCCAGAGACGCGATCCACGCTGGGTGAAGATCCGCCGGCCGTTCATCGTGGTGGGCGGCGAGCTGACGCTGGAAGGGCTGGATCTCGTGTATGATGAGGTGCACAAGTTTTACGAAGCACCCTTCCAGGTCAAGGCGAACGGCGGCATCCTCTTGATCGATGACTTTGGACGCCAGCAGGTGCGCCCGCGTGACCTGCTCAACCGCTGGATCGTTCCGCTCGAAAACCGGGTTGACTTTTTGACGCTTCACAACGGACGCAAGGTGGAGGTCCCGTTTGATGTTCTGATCGTGTTCTCCACAAACCTGCCGCCAAAGGACCTGGTGGATGAAGCCTTCCTGCGGCGCCTGCGTCACAAGATCGAGATCGGGGATCCCTCCTATGAGGAATACCGTGAAATCTTCAGGCGCGTTGCAGCCGATAAGAAAGTGGAGTACAGTGACCAGGGCCTGGCCTACCTGCTGCAGGAATGGTATATCAAGCGCAATCGCAAGCTGCGTGCCTCGCATCCGCGGGACCTGTGCGACCAGATCCTGGATATTTCGAGTTATCTGTCTGTCCCGCCCAGTATGTCGCGTGATATGCTTGACCGCGCGGCCCTGGCCTACTTCGTTGATATTTAAGCAGAGGAGTTAAAATGCATTACGGATCACGCATCACCGTTCGTAATGCGTGATCCGTATATTCTTTTATGAACCTTGAATCGCTGTCTCAACCCATCATTTTTGCTCACCGCGGCGCTTCCTCCTATGCACCGGAAAATACCCTGGCATCGTTTGAACTGGCCCTGGCACTGCAGGCTGACGCCATCGAACTCGATGTAAAATTATCAGCCGATGGACAGGTAATTGTCATCCATGATTCCACGGTGGACCGTACAACCAACGGGAAGGGAAAAGTCAGAGACCTTACTCTGGCTGAATTGAAATCCCTGGATGCTGGCAGTTCTTTTTCCCCGAAATTTGCCGGTGAAAAAATTCCGACCCTGGAAGAAGTGTTTGAAGCTATGGGGAAGCGAACGTTCATCAACATCGAATTGAAGAATTACACAACCCGAAGCGATGACCTGGTGGAGCTGGTCTGTATGCTGGTGAAAAGATACCAGCTGCAAAAATATGTCATGTTTTCCTCCTTTTTTCCTTCCGCTTTGTCAAAAGCGCGCAGTTATCTTCCGGAAGTGCCGCGCGGCCTGCTCGCCTTGAACGGCCTGCTCGGGGTCTGGGCGCGGTCGTTTGGCTTTTCCTTTGGAAAGTATGATGCGCTCCATCCCAATTTGAAGGATTTTACGCAGCAGGAGGTCACGCGCGTGCACCGCTTGAAGCGACGGGTGCACGTGTATACCGTGAACAAGGCGGAGGATATGCGCCGTCTGTTCAAATGGGGAGTGGATGGAATCTTCACCGACGATCCAAAACTGGCAGTGAAGGTGAGGCAAGAGGCAGGATGAGGCTTGTGCACCCTCGATTAAGTCGTGATCCGTACCCGGCCTGGAAGAAGGGCGGAGGACTCGTCCTGCGCTTTCTTTTGCTTTTTATCCTGCTGGCATCGCTCCCCGGGCATGTACCTGCTGTCCAGGCGGAGGCACAGTACCAGTCGTCCAAGGTGCAGGCTGTACTGGCTTCGATGACTCCCGAGGAACGGGTCGGGCAGCTGTTCCTGGTAACTTTCCAGGGAACCAATACGGGGCCAGACTCTCAGATCTATGACCTGATCGCGAATCATCATATCGGCGGAGTGGTCCTGCAGCGGGAGAACGATAACTTTGTGGCCGGGCCTGATACGGTGAGCGGAGCGCACCAGCTCATTGGTGCCCTGCAGACGATCGAAGCCCAGGGGAGTGTGGCAACGTCTGAGCCGAATGCAGCCTCCAAAGATAGTATCTATGTGCCTCTCTTTGTGGGAATCTCACAGGAGGGGGATGGCACTCCGTATGACCAGATCCTGAGTGGCATGACGCCCCTGCCCTCCGAGATGGCCATCGGTGCCACCTGGGATACGACACTGGCTCACCAGGTGGGGTCGGTCCTGGGCAATGAACTGAGCGAGATCGGTTTCAATTTGCTCTTGGGCCCTTCCCTGGATGTTGTTGAATCTCCCAGCCCATCTGCAAAAGTGGATCTGGGTACGCGTGTGTTTGGCGGCGACCCATTTTGGGTGGGAGAGATGGGCAAGGCTTATATTTCAGGCCTGCACGCCGGCAGCAATTCACGCATGGTGGTGATCGCCAAGAATTTTCCGGGCCGCGGCAGCTCGGATCGTTCCCCGGAGGAGGAAGTCGCGACGGTTCGTAAATCCCTGGAACAGTTGAAGCAGATCGAGCTGTTACCCTTCTTTGCGGTGACACATACCGACGAGCCGGAGAGCAACGCCAATGGCCTGCTTGTTTCTCATATCCGTTATCAGGGATTCCAGGGAAACATCCGGGCAACCACCCGGCCGGTAAGCCTGGACGCCAGCGCGCTTTCTGCCATTGTCTCCCTGCCAGATTTTGAGTCATGGCGGACCAGCGGCGGCTTGCTCGTGAGCGATGCCCTTGGGAGCCAGGCGGTTCGCGATTTTTACACGCAGGGTGGTGAGACCTTCCAGCCGCGCTCGGTGGCCCGGGATGCCTTTGTGGCGGGCAACGACCTGCTCTACCTTGGAAATATTTCCACGGATGATCCGGAAGACAGCAACTATGCAACCACGGTGAGGATCCTGGATTTCTTTACCCAGCAATATAGGCTTGACCCTGCCTTTGCGCAACTGGTGGATGCGGCTGTGGCCAGAATCCTGGCTCAAAAATTCGCCATGTACAATCTCTTCACACTCTCCAATGTGCTGACTCCAACGGAAAATCTGGCGAATATCAATTCATCCAGCCAGGCGTCCTTCGATGTGGCCCGCAATTCCGCAACCCTGATCAGCCCGGATCCGCAGGAGCTGAATACGCTGCTGCCTCTGCCTCCTGGTCAGAATGATCGCATTGTTTTCCTGACAGATACGCAAACGTACCAGCAGTGCAGCGGGTGTCCACCACAGGAGGCCGTATCCGCCTACGCCATGCAGGATACTGTGGAACGGTTATTTGGCCCCAATGGAAGTGGGCAGATCATCCCAAGCAAGCTGACCTCCTTTCCATTTTCCGAGCTTGAGCTAATGCTTACCGGTGAATCCAAGGAGAACATCGAGCCCTCCCTGGAGCGCGCCAACTGGATCGTCATTTCCCTCACCGATGTAGGGAACGGACAGATCCAGCTTTTGCGCCGCTTCTTCTCCGAGCGCCCCAACCTGCTGCGCGGCAAGACCGTGATCCTGTTTTCCTTTACAGCGCCTTATTATCTGGATGCAACCGATATCTCGAAACTGACTGCTTACTATGGTCTGTACAACAAGCAGCCAGCCTTTCTGGAAGCTGCTGCACGGCTGCTCTTCCAACAGCCTCCGCAGGGAGCTTCTCCGG
>JBLNAU010000450.1:0-10692 GCA_050259515.1 Syntrophothermus sp. | reverse complement strand
GAGATCGTCCGGCAATTTTCGATCAGCGAGGCTACGGCCCGCCGGGACCTGGAATTTCTGGCCGCCCAGGGCCGGGTCCAGCGCGTGCACGGCGGCGTGATCTCGGTTGAGCAGGCGCCGCCGGAGCTTCCGATCCTGCAGCGTGAGCGCGAGCAGGGTCAGGAAAAAGCGCGGATCGGTCGCGCGGCGGCAAGCCTCGTCAAAGACAGGGAGACGGTTTTCCTGGGTTCCGGCACAACGGTACTGGAGGTGGCGCGCAACCTGCGGGATCGCAAGCAGCTGACCTTGATCACAAATTCACTGCCGGTTCTAAATATGCTGGCAGGCCAGAAGGAGATTACGGTCATTTCCCTGGGCGGGATGCTGCGGGAGAGTGAGCTGTCCTTTATTGGGCATATCACCGAACAGGCTCTGGCGGAGGTGCGCGTGGACAAGGTCTTTATGGGAACGCGCGGCCTGAGCCTCGAGCACGGTCTGACCAACGACTACCTGCAGGAGACCTTGACCGACCGTGCCATTTTGAAGATCGGGCGCGAAGTGATCGTCGTGGCCGACTATTCGAAAATCAACCGCGTATCCACAGTTCTGCTTGCGCCGCTCACGGCCATGAGCCGGTTTGTCACGGACTCAAAGTCCGATCAGGAATTCCTGCAAGCACTGAAGAAGCAGGGGATTCAAGTTGTTGTTGCCTAGGTCGACCTCCGGTCTCGGAGAATTGGAGAGTCATGCTGCTGAAGAACTTTCGTCCAAAATCCAAGCTTGTTGCCAAAACCACACGGGTGGATCACCCGCGCTTTCCGGTCATTGATGCCCACAATCATCTGGCCGAGCCATTCGGCGGGGGATGGGATCACAAGCCGCTCCCTGAATTGCTGGATCGCCTGGACCAGGCGGGTGTCACCTGCTATGTGGACCTGGATGGAGGCTGGGGCGAGGAGATCCTGGAAAGCCATCTCGATTATTTTAAGAGTGCGGCGCCCGATCGATTTCAGATTTTCGGCGGGGTGGAATGGTTCAGGTGGCGGAATATGGGAGATGCCTTCCCGGAGTGGGCGGCCAGGCGCCTGCGTGCGCAGAAAGAACGCGGCGCCCAGGGATTAAAGATCTGGAAGCCGCTCGGCCTGCTGGTGGAGGATCAGCATGACAGGCTGGTGGATGTGGATGACGAACGACTCATTCCCATCTGGGAGACCGCCGGTGAGCTGGGGCTGCCGGTGATGATCCACATTGCGGATCCTGTGGCATTCTTTGACCCGGTCGATGAAACCAATGAGCGCTGGGAGGAGATCGGCGAACACCCGGACTGGGCGTTTACCAGTCCTCCCTATCCTACGTTCATGCATATCTTGAATGGTCTCAAGAATGTCGTTTCCCGCCATCCCAATACCACGTTTATCGGTGCCCATGTGGGGTGCTATGGAGAAAATCTCGGCTGGGTGGGGCAGATGCTCGATGAATGCCCGAACTATTATATTGACATCTCGGCCCGGCTTGGTGAACTGGGACGCCAGCCGTACACCGCCCGGAAATTTTTCATCCAATATCAGGACCGCATCCTCTTCGGTCTGGACGCGGGTCCAAATCTGGAGGAGTATCGCCTCTATTACCGCTTCCTCGAAACGGATGATGAATACTTCAATTACAACACGAGCGAAGTCCCTGCCCAGGGACGGTGGTATGTATGTGGCATGTACTTGCCTGATGACGTTTTGAGGAAAGTCTATTCGGAGAACGCCAGAAAAGTATTGGGCATTCCCTCGTATTGACCTTAATTGAAAAACATGCAACTCTCAAACTTCCATACCTATACAGAGATCCTATCCCAGACCGATGCATGGGCGCAGGCGATCGATCTCAGCCGGCATTTATCGCTGCCCGGGGCAGGTGACTACCGACAGGTCCTTTTCACGGGATGTGGATCGACCTATTATCTCTCGCTGGCCGGCGCCGCGCTCTATCAGGAACTGACCGGGAATACTGCACGGGCGGTACCAGCTGGGGAACTGCTCTTGAACCCTCAAATTATTTTGACCAGGGAAAAAACGCTTCTGGTGGCAGTCAGCCGCTCGGGAACGACGACCGAAACCGTCAAGGCGGTGGAGCAGTTCAAAGCAGACGGGAAAGGGGATGTGCTGGCCATCAGCAATTATGATGAAGCCCTGTCAGGTCTGGCAGATATCAATATTGTGATTGACAAGGGCCAGGAAGAATCCGTGGCGCAGACGCGCTCCTTTGCGTCGATGTTTGTAGCCGTATCCGCCATTTGTGCGCGCATGGCAGGGCGTAGCGACTTACTGGATTCGATGTCCGGGTTGCCCAGTGTGGGGGACCAGCTCCTTGGAAAGTACGAGACTTTTGCAAAACAGATCGGAGAAAACCTGGATTTCGACCGGTTCTATTTTCTGGGGTCTGGATTACGGTATGGCCTGGCCTGTGAAGTGAATCTCAAAATGAAGGAAATGACTCTTACGCACAGCGAGCCCTTCCATTTCCTCGAGTTCCGGCATGGTCCGATGAGCATGGTCAACGAGAAGGCTGTCGTGGTGGGAATGTTATCGGATGTGAATCGCCTTCATGAGATGAAAGTGCTCTCAGAGATGAAAATGCTGAAAGGCACGGTTGTCAGTCTCAGCGAGAAGGAAGCGGATGTTGCTTTTGAGTCTGCCATCCCGGAGCCTGTCAGAGGGGTTTTGTACCTTACGGTTCTGCAATTGGTGGCTTTCTACCGCTCGCTGGCAAAGGGTTTGAATCCCGATCGCCCCAATAACCTGACTGCGGTCGTCAAGTTGGAAATCTAGGAGGTGAAAAGAAAATCTACCTTTGTGATCCCGACCCGCCAAATTCAAAAGGAGAGAAAAGATGAAGAAAAGATTCACTTGGATCATGAGCTTGATCATGATCGCATCCATGGGACTGGCCGCCTGTGGAGGAGGCGCAGCGCCTGCCGCCAGCAATCAGCCTGTCACGATCAGCATGATGATGTGGGGCGATCCGGCAGAGCTGGAGGTTTGGAACAAGATTGTCGCTGATTTTCACCAGGCGAATCCGAACATCACGGTGAAGGTGGAAGTTTCGGATTGGGATTCCTACTGGACCAAGCTCAAGACACTGCTCTCGGCGAACACTCCGCCGGATGTCTTCGCCATGGATGCTCCACTCTACATCGACTATCAAAGCCGCGGCGTGCTGCTGAACCTGCAGCCCTATCTCGATAAGAATCCCGATTTGCTCAAGGGTGTGTATCCACAAACCCTGGAAGCCTATAAAACACCGGACGGCATGTACGGTCTGCCGCGCGATTTCCAGACCATTGTCCTGTTCTATAACAAGGATATGTTCGACGCGGCGGGTGTGACATACCCCACTGCCGACTGGACGTATGATGACTTGCGCAACGCCGCCAAGCAGCTGACCAAGGTCGGCCCGGATGGGAAAACCACCCAGTATGGTTTTTACTCTGATCTCTGGGATATGGAACTGATCTGGAGCGAAGGCATCTGGGCGCATGGAGGGGAGATCATTTCGCCTGACCATACCAAGACCCTGGTCGGGGAGCCCAAGGCGCGCGAAGCCTGGCAGCTGTTCCATGACATGATGTTTGTGGATAAGTCCTGGCCGGATACGACCACAGCCGGTGAATATGGCGGCGATCCATTCCTGGCCGGGGTTGCAGCGATGACCACCATTGGTCATTGGGCAGTGCCCGGGTATGCAGAGGCGAAGTTCAAATGGGATGTGGCTCCCATGCCAGCGGGCCCGGCCGGAAAAGCCACCAGTGTAAACAGCGCTGGTTTCGTCGTTGCCAGACAATCCAAAAATCCGGATGCCTCGTTCGAATTCCTCAAATATGTTCTGAGCGAGCCGGCGCAAAAGCGACTGGCGGAGCTTGGTTTCGCCTGCCCGGTACTCCAGAGCGTTGCGGAAAGCGATGCGTTCCTGAAGCAGCCAACCCCGATCGATCAAAAGGTTTTCCTGGATGCTCTTTCATTCGCCCATATGAAGCCGGTCTTCAAGGGCTATGACGAATGGTCGAGCGCGATTGGCGATGGTATGGCTCCGATCTGGACGGGGGAAGCCGAGCTGGATCCCACGCTGGATGCGGCTGTGAAAGCAGCGGATGAAGTGCTGGCCAATAATAAGTAATTGATCTGCCCTTCGCCCTCTTCCCAGAAAAGGAAGGGGGCGAAGGGAGAGGTCAGGAGTTTTCATGCAATACGGGCTCAAACCCCTGGGACGTGAAAAGTTTTGGCTGTGGGCCATGCTGACACCGACCCTGATCGGTCTGGTCTTTGGCGCGCTGGGATCGGTCCTGGCGACGCTGGCCCTCAGTTTTGCAAAATGGGATTTGTTGACACCCCCAACCTGGGCCGGCCTTGCCAACTTCATCGACCTGTTCAAGGATCCAAAGATCCTCCTGTCCCTGACCAATACCATCAAGTTCGCTGCGATCTATGTGCCGGGGGTTGTCATCGTCTCGCTCCTGATCGCCGTGCTTTTAAACCGGAAGATCCGCGGGGTGAGCTTGTTCCGTACCGCCTACTTTTTGCCCGCGGTGACCTCTGCGGTCGCAACGGCACTGGTCTGGAACATGATCTATGGCAAGGATACCGGTATTCTGAATTTCATTTTGGAACGACTGGGCATGGCGCCCGTCTGCTGGCTTTGCACGGAGAATGCCATGTACTCGGTGATCCTTGTCAACATCTGGGGTGCGATCGGTGAAGGGATGATCATCTTCCTGGCAGGTCTGACAGCCATCCCGCGCGAATATTATGAGGCTGCCGAGTTGGATGGTGCGAACGGCTCCAACCAGTTCTTCCGAATTACCATTCCCTTGATCACGCCCAGTATTTTCTTTCAAACCTTGATCGCCACGATCAACGCATTTCAAGCCTATGACTATATCTATATGCTCACCCGCCGCGGGCAGGGTGACAGCTCGGTGCCGGTCGTGGTATTTTCCATTTACCGCAATGCCTGGAATTTCTTCAACTATGGCGGTGCGAGCGCCCAGGCGGTTGAACTGACTGTCATCGTTGCGGTTCTGATGGCTTTTTATTTCTGGCTCGAGCGGCGCTATGTGGTCTATGAATGAGAGCAGGCATGACAAGACAAAACCAGAAGTTCCTTCTTGATATTGTTACTTATACCCTGCTGATCCTCGGCGCGGTATTGATGGTCGGTCCATTTTTATGGATGGTTTCCACTTCCTTCAAGCTGCCCGGGGACCAGTTCACGAAGACCCTCATTCCGCCCACGTTTACGCTGGATAACTTCCGGGAGCTTTTCTCGGTCGACCTCAACTTCCCTTTGCTCTTTTGGAACAGTCTCTATATCTCCCTTTTGACCACGATTGGACAACTGCTCACCTGTGCCATGGCTGCCTTTTGTTTCGCCGTGGTCAAATTCAAGGGACGCGATCTGCTCTTTACCTGCCTGTTGCTGACACTGCTGATCCCTCCCCAGGTGACTTTGATTCCAAACTTCATCATCTTCAAGTATTTCCATCTGATCGGGACAAGCGTTCCGCTCTGGCTGCCAGCTTTCTGGGGAGGAGCGTTTGGCACCTTCCTGCTCCGGCAGTATTTCCTGACTATCCCGCGCGATCTCGTGGATGCCGCCCGCGTGGACGGAGCCTCACTGGTCCAGATCTTCTGGAAGATCTATTTTCCCCTCGGCAGGCCGGCGCTGGCCGCACTTGCCATTTTTACCTTCCAGGGTGCCTGGAATGATCTGCTGCATCCGCTCGTGTACATGCCGTCCGTACCGAACACCATGCTGACCGTGGGGCTTGCCTTCTTCCAGCAGCAGATGACGCACGGTGGAAAATTCACGGTCCTGATGGCCGGCGCGCTGATCAGCATCCTCCCGCTTTTGATCGTGTTCTTCTTTGCCCAAAGGCAGTTCATCGAAGGGATCGCCTTGAGCGGGGTAAAGCGATAACGGAAGCATTTTCCTTATGAAATCACATGACTGAATTGGATGTTCGTTTTCTCCCTCATGCTGACCTCTCGCCGGGACTGCGAAGTGAGTTTGACACACTGGATCGTCTTGCGTTCGCGCAAAATGAAGAGGAAGAGGATCCGGACTTTCCTCCCATCCAATGGGCTACGCCAGATTGGGTGGCGTTGGGTTATCTGCAGGACCGGCTGGTCACACAACTTTGTTTGCTTTGGCGGGAAATCACGGTCGCGACTGAAAAAATCCTTGTGGCGGGACTTGGCGGCATGGCAACCCATCCACAATTCCAGCACCAGGGATTGGGATCTGCATTGCTGGCTGCGACAGCGTCGTTCATGCGGGATACAATACAGGTCCCCTTTGGGCTGCTGATCTGTGCGGATGAGACCGCCCGGTTCTATCAGCTCTCGCACTGGCAGATTGCTGCCGACCACCTCTATTACACCCAGGATCACGAGCGGCGGATGTTGAAGCCATGTGTCATGATCCTGCAGTTGACCGTCCGGCCCTGGCCTGCAGGAGAGATCGATCTGTGCGGCCTGCTGTGGTGATCCATATTTCAATTTTTCTACAGGAGACTCTATGACAAAAATTGCTTTTATTGGCGCAGGCAGTACTGTCTTTGCCAAGAACCTGCTGGGTGATATCCTGAGCTTTCCCGAATTATCGGATGCCACCATCAGCCTGATGGACATTGATCCGGTACGTCTGGAAACCTCTGAAGTAGTAGCTCATAAAGTAGCGGACTTCTTTGAAGCCAGGCCCACGATCGAAGCAACCCTAGATCGCCGCCGCGCGCTCGACGGTGCGGATTACGCCATCAGCATGTTCCAGGTGGGTGGATACAAACCCAGCACTGTGATCGATTTTGAGATCCCCAAAAAATACGGCATCCGCCAGACGATCGCCGACACGCTGGGGATCGGCGGCATTATGCGCGGCCTCCGGACCATTCCCGTCTTCCTCGATATCTGCAAGGATATGGAGGAGCTGTGTCCCGATGTGATGTTCCTTCAATATGTAAACCCGATGGCGATGAACACCTGGGCAATCAACCGGGCCAGCAATATCAAAACGGTCGGGCTTTGTCACAGCGTGCAGGGAACCGCCGAGTCGCTCGCCGAGGATATCGGTGTTCCATTTAAAGAGATCAACTACATTTGTGCAGGAATCAATCACATGGCGTTCTATCTTAAATTTGAGCGCAACGGTGAAGACCTGTATCCCCGGATCAGGAAGGCCATGGAGACAAAATCCTACGGCCGCCGGTACCGGGAACTTTCCGATCATGTGCGTTATGAAGTGTTCCGCCGTACGGGATATTTTGTCACTGAGTCAAGCGAGCACTTTAGCGAATATGTTCCCTGGTTCATCAAACGGGACCGTCCCGATCTGATTGAGGAGTATGAGATCCCGCTGGATGAATACATTGAGCGATGCGAGATCCAGATCGCGGAATGGGAGGCGGATAAGGCCGCCCTTGAACGCGGCGACTTGGATGAGCAGCGCTATGAGCGCAGCCAGGAATATGGCTCTCTCATCATTCATTCCATGGAGACGGGAATCCCGCGCGTGGTCTATGGCAATGTAGCCAACCACGGTCTCATTGACAACCTGCCTGATGGTTGTTGTGTGGAAGTCCCCTGCCTCGTGGATAAGAACGGACTCCAGCCAACCCGAATCGGGAGGATGCCGCCCCAGCTTGCCGCGCTCCAGCAGACGAATATCAACGTCCAATCCCTGGTCGTGGAGGCTGCCCTGACCGGCAAGCGCGAGCACATCTATCACGCCGCCATGCTCGATCCCCATACCGCTGCCGAGCTCAGCCTGGACCAGATCTGGTCCCTCGTGGACGAGCTGATCGAAGCTCATGGCGAGATGCTTCCAAACTATCAGTAGGGAATTAACGAATATTCCTATGACTCTTTCCTCTTCTGCTTCAAACGATTGGTGGCAGCCAGATCCCGGAGTTACCTGGCAGTGGCAGCTTTCCGGGCCGCCTGTGGATATCTCCATCGACGCAGATGTCTATGATATCGATGTCTTCGACAACGATGCATCTGTGATTGCTGCCCTGCATGCCCTGGGACGCAAGGTGATCGGTTACGTGAATGTCGGCTCCTGGGAGGATTGGCGACCCGATCGGGATCAATTCCCGCCTGACGTACTGGGGATGGATTATGAGGGCTGGCCCGGGGAGAAGTGGCTGGATATCCGCCGCATGGATCTGCTTGCCCCGCTCATACAGGCCAGACTGGACCTTTGTAAGGAAAAAGGTTTCGACGCTGTGGAGCCAGACAACATGGAGATCCATGGGAACGAGACAGGTTTTCCAATCACCTACCAGGACCAGTTGAAGTACGCCTTATGGCTGGCGGAGGAAGCCCATCAGCGAGGTCTGGCGATCGGCATGAAGAATGCTGCCGACCAGGTCCATGATTTGATTGGGCATTTCGATTTCGCCATTATCGAGGATTATTTCTTTTATGGCTGGCAGGAAAAAATGCTGCCCTTCATCGAGGCAGGAAAACCCGTCTTTGCCGCCGAGTACGATGATACAGGAGTTGATTTTATTGCTGCATGTAAACAGGCCAGGGATATCGGCTTCAGTGTCATCCTGAAACATCGCATCCTCACTTCCTATCGGAAGGCTTGTCCCCTCTCTTCAAATTCTTCAAATCTGGAAAGTTCCTGATGAGAGCCATTTCAATCGAAAAATTTCGTGGACTTCAACAGATTAGCACTAAACGCGGCACAATCACTGCCCTCGCCCTGGACCATCGCCAGAACCTTCGGAAAGCAAATCCTGCCTTTGTCGATGAGGAGGAGGTCTCTCGTTTTAAAGTGGGTGTGACAGCAGGCGCAAGCGGAGTCGCGGTCGGGCGGGCAGTCTGGAAGGAAGCTGTTCACCTGTCCGGCAGTGAGCGCCAGGTTTTCCTGAGGACAACAGCAACTCATCGCATCTCCAGGCTGACCTCTTTATGTCATGCTCTCGCCAGGCTCTATACCGATTTTTATCAGGCTGAGACCTCATTTGATTGGTATAAGGAATACTGATCTTCTTGATGACATCTCACAAGTCCTTTGACGTTCTCGTTGCAGGTGAGATCAATCCCGACCTGATCCTGACGGGGAATGTAAAGCCTGAATTCGGACAGGTTGAAAAGCTGGTCGACTCGGCTGCCCTTACCATCGGATCCTCATCCGCCATCTTTGCCTGTGGCGCCGCACGGTTGGGATTGAAGGTCACTTTTATCGGCGTCTGTGGGCAGGATGTCTTTGGTCGCTTTATGCTCGAGGAAATGCAAAAGCGAGATGTGGATGTTCAGTATGTCATCCTGCGCCACGACGGGCAGACTGGATTCAGCGTCATTCTCAACCAGGCACCGGACCGGGCGATCCTGACCTATCCCGGGATGATCCCCGCGCTACAGGCTTCGGATATCGCGGATGATTTGCTCGGCCAGGCGCGGCATCTGCATGTCGCCTCCTATTTTTTACAGACCGGCTTGCAGAGTGGGCTGCCCGGGCTTTTCCAGCGGGCGCATTCACAGGGAGTGACAACCTCTCTGGATACCAATTATGACCCGTCGGGACAGTGGCTTGGAATCAACAAGCTGCTCGAAGACACGAATATTTTTCTGCCCAACCAGACGGAAGCCTTGTCCATTGTCAAATCACAGGATATAGAATTTGCTGCCCGCTCGCTGGCAAAGAAGGCGAAAATTGTGGCTGTCAAGCTGGGCCCGGATGGAGGCCTGGCATGCAGCCAGGGGGATCTGGTCCGCTCCCCATCTCTTCAGGTCAATACTGTGGATACGGTCGGGGCAGGGGATTCATTCGACGCCGGGTTTATCTACGGGTTTTTGAATGACTGGGACCTGGAGAGTTCGCTGCGCCTGGGTTGTGTTTGCGGCGCGCTCTCCACCCGCCAGGCAGGCGGGACGAACGGACAGCCCACCTTCCGGGAAGCGATGATCCATGTCCCTGCATGAAATCCTCGCTGATCGAGGCAACCTGCCGTACGGTGCAGCTCCCGCTTCGCGATGCTACGAACGAAATAGGCACAAGTTGCCCTGTGACGTCACGGTTTGCTTAAAGTCCCTGAACATGTCATCATAAGGAGCGTAAATTGCGACGAAGGATCTCCGTGGGCGTGATCGAGATCCTTCGCTCTGTTCAGGATGACATGCGCCCGGAGAGCGAGCTACTTTGAGAAGCCCCGGTGGCGCGTCCTGTTTCTATTGACTTTGGTCTGTACCAAGTGTATAGTAAAAATAGCAGGTGCCCGATACATACAACTTGCTGGAGTGGTGGGCATGGTTCAACGGATGCGGTTGGGCGCAAAACTCAACAAGTCCATACCTGGGGGCATATTCGAGACGTGGTCTAAGTTCTCTATCATCTTAAAATACTGACAGGGTAGATCCATGGAAACCAATCACAAAGTCGACCCAGAAGATGTACTGCAGGAATGGCGCACAAGGATATTAAACGGGTTTCTTATCATTGTGGCCCTCATCGTGTGTGTGATGTCCATCGTAACGGTCGTCGATGCATTGTCACGGCCGGGTCAATGGTCTGCCGTCATTGTTTACCTGATCCTGACCTTTGTGATGATTGGATTGGCGTTCTTCAGGGGGATTGATTACCGCATTCGAGCCTGGGGGACATTAATAGTCCCTTATGTTGTCGGTGTCATTGCGCTGGCCACGTTTGGCCTGGGCAGCA
>JBLNAU010000449.1:0-5550 GCA_050259515.1 Syntrophothermus sp. | reverse complement strand
AATCGGGCTTGATATAGTTCAACAGGCGCTGGTAGTGGGTGATGACCAGCACGCCCAGGTCCTTGCTCATCAGGGCGTTGACGCCATCTGCCACGATGCGCAGGGCATCGATATCCAGGCCTGAGTCAGTCTCATCCAGGATGGCGATCTCAGGTTTGAGAGTAGCCATCTGCAGGATCTCGGCCCGCTTCTTTTCTCCACCTGAAAAGCCTTCGTTCAAGTAGCGACCGGCAAATTGCTGGTCCATTTTAAGCGTGGCCATCTTTTCCTTGAGCAGCTTGCGGAATTCGGGGATGGGCATGCCCTTGTCGTCGGGATTGGCCACCCGGCGGCGGGCATTGAGAGCGGTGCGAAGGAAGTTGGCCACCGTCACGCCGGGACTGGCGACTGGGTACTGGAATGCCAAAAAGATACCGAGCCGGGAGCGCGCGTCCGGCTCCAGCTCCAGGACATTTTGTCCTTTAAAAGTAACTTCACCTTCGGTAACGGTGTAAGAGGGGTGCCCCATTAAGGTATAGGCGAGCGTGGATTTTCCGGTCCCGTTGGGTCCCATGATGGCATGGACCTTTCCCTGATCCACGTTTAAATTCAGCCCCTTGAGAATCTCCTTCCCTTCGATGGATACATGCAAATTCCTGATTTCAAGTTGCGACATTCTTGTTAGCTCCTGACAAAATTAAGCCATTACTGGCGTTTTTACTCTGGTCGGCCGCATTATAGCAGGATAAGCCTAAAAAGTCAAATATTTATGATATTATTCTAGTTTATTAATTAACCCGCATAACTTGGATGCTTTTCAGGTGTATTTACTTACAAACTGAGATTTTTGGAGGTGCCATGAATACGACTTTTGCCATGTGGCGCAAATCGCTTTCCCAACTGATCATGATGAAAGAAAAGAAAGAATGGGACAAGCTTGATATTTTATCAAAATGGTTTATAGCTACACGCTCTGCAGTCGGGACAGTCACGCTTTATTCCGGATTGATCGGCGGCTTGCTTGCCTGGCAATTCCTGTATGCCCAGGGAAAGCCATTCCCATTCGTCACCTGGCTGATCCTGACCCTGGGATTGTTCATCGCCCATGGGACCAACAACCTTATCAACGACTATACGGACTACAGCCGCGGCATTGACAAGGATAATTACTTCCGCACTCAATATGGGGTCCATCCGCTGGCCCAGGGATTCTGGGACAAGCGCACCCATTTGATCTGGTTCGGCGCCAGCGGTCTGTTGGCTGTGGCGGCAGGCATCTATGCCCTCTTCTATACGAACTTTGACCCGATCGTTCTGACCCTTTTCCTGGTCGGTGCTGTCATTCTGCTGTTCTATACCTATCCGCTGAAGTATGTCGGCATTGGCGAGCTCTCCATTTTTATTATCTGGGGACCGTTAATGATCGGCGGTGTGTACTATGTGCTGACCGGTATTTGGGACTGGATGGTTATCCTGGCCAGCCTGCCGATTGGGTTGAATGTAGTGACGATCAATCTTGGCAAACATACAGACAAGCTCAGAGAGGACAAAGGCAAAGGCGTCAGAACCCTCCCGGTTCTGGTGGGCGAGACAGGCGCGCGCTACATCACCATGGGTGCAATCATCCTGTCCTACCTGATTACCTTCTATTTGATCTTTGTGACCCATTTTTTCACGCCGATCATGCTCCTGGTCCTTATAGCGATCAAGCCTGCACAGGTGGCGCTCAAGCGTCTCTCAAATCCCAGGCCCAGCGAGCCACCTCCCGGCTATCCGATCTGGCCGCGCTGGTTTTCCACGGTTTGCTTTGTCCATAATCGGGTGTTCAGCAACTATTTTGTGCTGGCCTTGATCGTCGAAACAGTGGTGCGAACGATCCTCCCGGGCTTCTGGCGCTAACATGGATCTCCTCTTCAACCCCTGAAGAGGAGATTTTTACTACGTAGGAGTTCCGCCCCTTCTTGCGAAGTAGGATTTTTATGATATTTATCTAGTATATTGACAAACAATCTTTAGGTGTGTATACTCCAGCCCATGAAAAGCACGAAAGACAAGATTCTCCAGACCCTGCTCCGCAAGCCGAAGATCACGATCAATGAACTGGCTGAGGCGGTGGGTATCAACCCCATTTCCGTTCGGCATCACCTCACCAACCTGCAAATGGAGGGACTCGTCGCCGCGGATGAGGAGCGACACGGTGTGGGACGTCCGCGCCTGGTGTATTCACTCACCGAGGACGGGATGGAGAGATTTCCCACGAAATATTTACGCCTTACCACACGTCTATTGGCTCAAATGAAAGAGACCATGCCGGGGCCCATGGTCAGCAAGCTGTTCAACCAGATTGCGGAAGATCTGGCCAGCGAATATTCCAGCCAGATCCTGGGCATGGGCATGGAGGAGCGGCTCGAATTTGTGAAAGAGCTGCTTGCCCAGGAAGGCTTCACCGTTGAATGGGAAAAGAAGGGCAGTGATTACCAGATCCACGAGATCTCCTGTCCCTATTACCAGATCGGCATTGCTCATCCCGAAGTTTGCACGGTTGACCAGACCTTGATCTCGAAATTGCTTGCCCTGCCTGCCAGCAAGGTTCAATGTATTTTGGATGGCGGCGCACATTGCACCTATGTAGTCCAGCCGGTAGCGGCTAAAATTTAAATTTTGACCTGCGTGTCAATTGTTGTTGAGGAAAAATGACTGAAGAGACAGTAAACGAAATCCAATGGACAATCCATCAGACCCATCCTGATATGGTCAAATCTGCACGTGAAAAGCTGGCAGAGGTCGTTGACCCGGAGATCGGGATGAATATCATCCAGCTTGGATTGGTCCGCGATATTTCGATCGAAAACAATATCGCCCGGTTGAAGATGATCCTGACGACACCCTTCTGCCCCTATGGTCCCGCCATGATCGAAATGACAAAAGCCAAGGCCGTCGAGGGTTTGAACATGCCTGTGACCATCGAAATGGGCATGGAAATGTGGGATTTCTCCATGATGGAAGACCCATCTGCCCTGGACTGGGGTATGTACGCCTAGATTCAAATAATTTGCGAGAAGAGTGAGCGGCTCCAAGGAGCCGCTCTTTTATTACAGAAGTAAAATTTTATCCGATCTGACGGGCAGGTTTCATTCTCTGCCTGATGAGTAAAATGATCCAGAAAACGTACCAAAGCAACTGAACCAATTTCTCACTGAAAATAACCATGAAAATTTGTTGTATCTGGTTTAGGTAATTACCTTTGCGCATTTAAGCCACACTTCTAAATGGATTTTGATATATCTAAGACGCCTTGTAACCCAGCTATTTTACCCTGAATATTATTTCCATATCCTTCGAGTGAGCCCTCGAAAGAACATGGCCAACAGCAGACCGATCAGTGAACCAGACATGACATCCCCCGGATAATGGTCGCCCAAATAAATACGGGAGAACGCCACCAGCGAGGCGGTTATATATCGTGGCAGGCTCCATTTCGGGGACCGCTGATTGAGCAGCCAGGCCCCGGCAAAAGCCCCCGCCGAATGACCCGATGGGAAGGACCAGGTCCCAGGCTTTTTCCCTATAACGATCGCCTGGATGATGGTAATAAAAGGGCGCCTGCGCTTGAAATAGGGCTTGACCACCAGCTCCACCAGCGTGCTGGTGATCAGCAGCGGCAGAACGTTTTCACGCACGATCTTCCTGGCACTCTTTCGCCGGCGGACCATGGCAAGCCCCATTTCCCCATACCAGGGACTCATGGACTGGAAGGCGAGCGTCAACGTGTAAAAGAATCGATTTAATAAGCTGGTGTGGGGCAGATGGTTGATGGCCAGAAAAAGTCTGGCATCCAGTGCATCCAGAGGTTTGAGTCTTTTGAGGACCGCCTGTTGCAGAAACGCCCGCTCCCGCTCATTTGTCACCGTCGGGGCTTCGCCCTGCTGTTCAGGGTTGATCACCTCCTGCACGGCCTCGGAGACGGCCTCTTTTGGTCGGGCATCTGAGGCAGCCAGGACTTTTGCAGTCGTTTCTATAACCTTGGCGGTCTGGTCTGTTTCGGTGGTTGCACGCGCGGCTTTTTGCACTTTTTCGGCGGCCTTGGTGGAAGATTGTACAGGCTTTTGCGCCTGTTGAACGTCTGCGGTGGTTTTATTGCCCGCAGCCGATTCCAGTTTTTCAACCACCTCATCCGCCTTTTCCGGGGAGTCAACATTGGCAACTGCCTGCTTCAGCGCACGTTTTACAGGCTTTACTTCCTCTTTTTCCTCAGGAGTGGGCATTTCCCAGGGTGGGACCGGGGTATCCCCCAATTTTTGTTCACGAGGATTTTCTGCTTTCTTTTTCGTATCTTGATCACTCGAATTGGTCATGGTTTACCTCTCCCCTGCTTAACGAGGAAAAGGCAAATTTTGAATCGCATCCTTTTGAAAGGAAAACCCTTAAAATAAAAAAGCGGCCCTGGCGGGCCGCACGCCTATTCCCCTTTTTTCCAGTGCATTGCGTGCAGGTCCTCCCCCTCCTCAAAACCTGAAATAATGATCAGGGCCGAGGCAACATTTTTGCCTGCATTTTTCCATTTGTGTTTGAGGTGGGCTGCAAAGAGCAAAGTATCTCCCGGCTCCAGAAGGTAGATCTGCCGTTCCACTTGATATTCAAGCTCGCCGCGCAGGCAAAACACAAATTCATGGCCGGTATGCGTCATACTCCGCGCTCCGCTGTTGGCACTGTTGTCCAGGGTCAGCATGAAAGGTTCCACCCGGCCTACAAAATGCTCTCCACCCAACCCTTCAAAAACGCCGCGACTGAAGGATACGCGGGTACGGGCATCTGACTTTAAAAAGACGACCTGCTGTCGCTCGGTGGCCGATGCAAAAAAGCTGGTGATGGAAATTCCCAGGGCATCTGCCAGCTTATATAAAGTACTGACGGACGGGGAAGCCTTCCCCCGCTCGATCATCGAAAGTGCATTGGCAGACAAACCACTTCGGGCCGCCAAGGTGCGCATCGAAATGTTGCGCGCTTCACGCAGCTCGCGCAGTCTCTCTCCGATGTTTACGGAAACGGCGTCATTCTGATACAGAGCCATGCTGATTCCTCATTAAAGTTTTCTGGATTATACAACACCTCCTATGACATTGTGCATATTAATATGTGACAACAATCACTATTGTACAATCTGTCACAATATTATGATGCCCATGAATATATTCGTTCATGCGTATATAGGAAGGTAAATATGGTAAATCAGACTTTAAAACAGGAAATTCTCGCCCTCGAGGCAGACTTTTGTGCTGCGCTCTCTGATCCCATACGAATCTTCATATTATATGCGCTGAGCGAAAAACCTCTCAACGTAACCGAGCTTACGAACGAGCTGAACATCCCCCAGCCTACCACATCCAGACATCTTAAAGTACTGCGCGATCGCGGCCTGGTAGATACGCAGCGCCAGGGAACGGTGATTATCTATCACCTCACCGATGAGCGTATCATCCAGGCCCTGGATCTCCTCCGTGCTGCGATGCGCGACCGGCTGACACAGAGAGCCAACCTCGTTACAAGCCTGGTTAAGGAGAATGAATGAAG
>JBLNAU010000448.1:0-2791 GCA_050259515.1 Syntrophothermus sp. | reverse complement strand
AATCTCCCGCCAGCAGTGCAGGTCCTTTTCAACGGTTTAAGATTAGAACAAATGTTCACTGTTTATATAACAGCCTTTATGCTCGCCCCGTTGTTCCTAATCATGCCGCTGATGTTCTCCTCGGTGGTCGGTGCGGACTCCTTTGTCGGCGAGCGCGAGCGCAAAACAATGGAGGCGCTACTGTACGCCCCCACCACCGACATTGAACTCTTCCTCGGCAAAGTGCTGGCAGCCGTCATCCCGGCGGTCTCGCTTTCATGGCTGACCTACCTGGTCTATATCATCGTGGTCAACGCGGGAACCTTCAATATGTTCGGCCGCATCTGGTTCCCGCTGGCTCCCTGGTGGCCGATGATGTTCTGGCTGACGCCTGCCTTTGCGGTCCTGGGCATTTCCGCCACCGTGATGATCTCGGCGCGGGTAAAAACATTCATGGAAGCCTACCCGCTCACCGGCTCCTTGGTCGTTGTTGTGCTGGCCCTGGTGGTGGGACAAGCCACCGGTGTCCTGGTCCTGGGTGTGGGCACGGTGATTTTGATCGGTACGATTCTTTGGATCGTGGACGCGGTCCTGATCTACTTTAACCTGCGCAGCTTCAATCGAAGTTCTTTAATCGCAAACCTCTAGGAGCCTGGCATGGCAGAAGAAATCAAACAATGGGAATATCGTGTGCAAACGGTCGGTGGGACTTTTGGGACCAGGGATGATGATGTTCAAGCCATCCTGGATGAGTGGGGCATGGAAGGCTGGGAAGCGGTCAACGTCTATTCGGTCGGGGGAACGGGCAAGGTGACCCTGGTTGCCAAGCGCCCCCTGACCGAACGGGCGCGCCGCCTCAAATCCCTGCCTCAAATGTAGCTGTTGTTACAAAGATGAAAATATCCGCTTGTGAAAAGCGGATATTTTCTTTTTGGATCATCCCAGGGAAAATTACAGGATGGAATTAACAAAGGTAAAATCTCCTTATGCGAAGGTCCCTTCTCATCTTCATTGTTATTGCGTCGGTCCTCCTGGGATCCTCTTTGCTTACCCGCGGTCACGGATGGGGGGATGATTTCGCCTCCTATATCATGCAGGCCGGCAGTATTGCTTCGGGAACCACAAAACAATTTGTCGAACACAACACATTTACAATCTTTGAGTCGTCTAGTCAAATTGGTCCGGTGGCCTATCCGTGGGGATATCCGTTGATCCTGGTCCCGGTCTATGCAATGAAGGGCATCCATCCATTGGCCTTGAAATTACCCGGGCTGGTTTTCTTTGCTGGATTCCTGGCATGTCTTTATCTGCTCATGCGAACCCGCCTGGGAGAAGGCGAATCGCTGCTCCTGGTCTCCCTATTTGCATTCAGTCCCCTCCTGCTTGCATTCCTTGACCAGATCCTCTCCGACATTCCCTTTTTGTTTTTTTCCACTCTTGCCCTATTGCTCATGGTGGATGAAGAAGAACAAGCTACCTGGAGATCTATCCTGCTTGGAAGTATCATCGCCTGTGCGTTCTTCATCCGCACCACCGGGATTCTTTTACTAGCAGGTTTTATAGTTTTGGAAGCCTGGAGGATATGGACGCATGGGGAGGATCCTCAGGCCGTGAAGGAGTACGGCAGGAAAATCCTGTTCACTGTTTTATCGTTCGGAGCGCTGTGGATCGTGTACACACTGGTTTTCCCCGGGGGCGGAGAATCCTATTTTGCACAGTACCGGGATCTCACCGCCCAGAAAGTGCTCAGCAATTCATCCCACTATTTCCTTGTGTTCAGCCAGTTTTTTGGGGAAAGCATTGCCTGGAGAATTCTTTACTACATCCTGTTCCTATTCCTCCTGATCGGCGCCTGGACGCGCAGGAAACAGGATCTGCTGTTCATTATTTTCCTGATCATCTGGATGCCTGTGTTGTTGACCTGGCCCTCCTGGCAGGGGCCGCGCTTTATCTTTCCACTATTGCCCATCTTTATCTATTTCGCCTTCCAGGGGATGAAGTATGTGGCCGGGAAATTGCCTGCAAACCATGCGCGCCAGGGCATTTGGGTGGTCTACGGCTTCTGGATCCTGGTCAGTGTATCCTTCCTGTTCCGATCGGGCCTCATGGCCTATGCCAACCTGCAGAACGACCGGGCCATCAACGGACCGTTCGACTCATACAGCCGCGAAGTGTATGACTATATCGAGCAGAAGACGCCGTCTGACAGTGTGATCGTATTCTTCAAACCGCGTGCCATGCGGCTGATGACAGGTCATGACTCGATCATGAGCACGGAATGCGACCGCATTCTCAAAGGCGACATCCTGGTGCTGAGCCGCAAGGTTGGGCCGAACCAGCAGATCCCGCCCGAGCAGATCGGAGCCTGCAATTTGCCGCTCCATGAAGTCCTGCGGAACAGCCGTTTCGTTGTGTATCAGATCCAAAAATAGCTTCAGCCTCGAAAAAACAACAGCGGCGGACCCAGGTCCGCCGCTGTCTCTATATTTTCAACTTTCTATCCCAGATGCATGGGCATGATCACGTGCAGGAACTGGTCATCGCCGACCGGCTTGACTACGCCCGGGGCATTGGGAGCAGATGTTTCCAGGGCCACGTTGGGAGTGCGGATGACCTCCAGGGCCTCGCGCAGGAACTTGACATTGAATGCGATCAGCAGTCCGCTGCCATCCACGGTGGCTTCGACGATGGTCTCATTCTTGCCGGTCTCCTCGGAGGTGGCGGAAATCTCCACTTCGCTCGGCTGCATATCGCCCTGTGCGGACTTGATGTTGAAGCGCGCCACGTTCGAGCCTTCACGGGCAAAGATCTC
>JBLNAU010000447.1:0-3768 GCA_050259515.1 Syntrophothermus sp. | reverse complement strand
GTGGCCTACCTGCTCAACAAAGCCCCCTTCGGCATCGGTCTGGGCCTGGTCATGCCGGGCGGCGTTTACAGGGGTGCCAATGGTGCCGCCGGCGAGTACTACGATCAGGACGCCAACATCCGTCACCTGGCAGAACGTTTGCGCACGGAGGAAGACTTTGTTACCCAATTCATCCCGGCCATCCTGCCGCACATCATCCAGACTTCGTACCTGGTGGATCCGGAATGCATTGTCCTCTCGGGAACTTATTTTGAGAGCCTGCAGCCTGAAAGCCTGGCCGCCCTCGAAGCAACTTTACAACCGCTGCATGCCCCTGTGCGCATAGCCTACGGAGAGCAGCGCCTGAACCCGGCCAAGGGAGTTGCCTTGTTAGCCATCAACAACTTTGTATCCAGCTTTGTTGAGGGGGTTACGACACGGTGAAATTCAAAAGGTCCCTGGTTTACCTATCCATAAATCTGCTCAAAATGTTGGTTACAGTGTTGGTGGTAGCCACGATCATCTTCTTCCTGGTCCGGCTCATGCCGTCCAACCCAGTCCAACGCTACATTGAAGAACAAATGACCCAATACGGCCTGACCTACGAGGATGCCCGGAACCGAGCTGCTTTTCTTTTCTCAATGGATCTGGACAAGCCGGTTTTCCAGCAATACCTGGAGTACATCGGCAATGTGGCGCGGCTTGATTTCGGGAATTCCTTGCTCTCCCCGGGTGTGCCCGTGATGAAAATCATCGCCGCCCGGCTGCCCTGGACCCTGTTCACCGTTGGGACCGGCCTTGTGATTTCCTTTATCATTGGCATAATCATCGGTGCCATCATGGCGTACAAACGGGATAAGTGGTACGAGCCAATTGTCACCGGTCTCGCCTCCTTCCTGAGTGCGATCCCAGATTTCCTGATCGCCATCATACTGTTGTTGGTTTTCGGCGTGATCCGTTGGAATGGTGCGACAACGATTTTGAATATTGGCCTGCTGCGCGGTACCTACAGCATGAACGTCACCCCGGGCTGGAACTTCACGTTCATCAAGGATATTTTCATGCATGGGCTAGTTCCCATACTGACGTACATGCTTTCCCAGCTGGGGATCTGGATCCTGTTGATGAAAGGAACCACCACCAGCTGCCTGAGCGCGGATTACGTCACGATGGCCAGGATCAGGGGGCTGCGACCCAGCAAGGTGCTTTCGGCCTATATCGCCCGCAACGCCCTGTTGCCAATCGTGACTGAGTTCGCCATGCGTCTCGGTTTCGTGGTGGGAGGCGCTCTGATTATCGAGCAGCTGTTTGTCTACCAGGGCATCGGCCTGGAACTGCTGCGGGCCACCAGCGGGCGTGACTACCCCCTCATGCAAGGTGTCTTCCTCATCATGAGCATCACCATCGTCATATGCAACTTCCTCGCAGAGGTTATGTACGTGGTGCTTGATCCCCGGATCAAGAGCAAAGCGGAGCAGCCCAATGGCTAAAAAAGACGCTCCTTATGTGACCCTTTCCCAATCCAGCCGGATCAAGAAACTGCTGGCGCAAGCCCGCTATGCCATCTTGCACGACAAGGCCGGGCTGATTGGTTTCGTGCTCCTCAGCCTGATCGTGCTGATGTCCGTCATTGCCCCGATCGCGTTTCCGCTGGACAAGGTCTCAGACCCGTCCAAGATCCTGCAAGCTCCCAGCTTGGAGCACATCCTCGGTACGGATCATTTCGGGCGCGACATCTGGACCCAGATCGCCAACGGCGGGCGTGAACTCTTGCTGCTTTGCCTGGTGACCGCCAGCATTGGCATCTTCCTCGGCCTGGCGCTCGGTGCGTTCTCAGCAATAATCGGCGGCAAGTTCGACAGCGTGATGGTCTTCCTGGCGGATATCTGGCTCTCCATTCCCCGCCTGCCATTGCTGGTCGTCTTTTCCGGCTTTTTCAAGCTGGACAGCCTCACACTAGCCATCATCCTGGGCATCCTTTCATGGGCTGGCCTTTTCAGGACCATCCGCGCGGAGGTGCTCTCGTTGAAGGAGCGTGACTTCATCGAAGCGGCGATCATGCAGAACCTGACCACCAGCCACATTGTATTCCGCGAGATCACCCCCAACCTGGTTGGTTTCATCGCGGTCAATTTCACCTTGCTGATGCGCGCGGCCATTTATGCCCAGGTGGGTTTAGTCTTTCTGGGTATTTTGCCGTTGGAACAGAACTGGGGTGTCATGATCAACCAGGCCTGGACCCAGGGCGTCATCTATAACCCCAAGTCCATCCTGTTCATCCTTGCTCCCACCACGATGATCTGCCTTCTGATCATCTCGCTGGTTTGGGTAGGTAAGGCCCTCGAAGATGTGTTCAACCCATCACTGAGAAAGTAAAGGGAGGTATTCATGGAAATCACCCAGGCCACTTCCCCGCACTTCCGGATAGAAGATGTATCCATCGCCTACAGGACCAAACGCGGCTTGCTCCAGGCAGTCTCAAACGCTTTCGTGACCATCGCCGATGGCGAATCGGTTGCCCTGATCGGCGAATCAGGCTGCGGCAAGACTACCCTGGCCACCTCGATTGTCGGCGCGCTGCCCAACGCGGCTGTCATCACCCATGGAAAATTACTCTATAAAATGCAGGACGGCGGGGTGGTGGATTTACTGCAGCTACCCAAAAAGCAGATGCGCCTTCTCCTCTGGCAGGACATCGCCATGGTCTTCCAGGCTTCGCAAAGCTCTTTCAACCCGGTCAAAAGGGTAAAGACGCAATTTATCGATGCCGTTCGGGCGCATGACCGAAGCCAGTCCACCAAGGCTATTCTGCAGCATTCGCGTGAGCTGCTGGAAATCGTCATGCTGGATGCAGACAAAGTGCTGAACGCCTTTCCCCACGAGCTCTCTGGTGGGATGAAGCAGCGCGCGCTTATCGCGCTTTCGCTCATCCTCAACCCCCGCCTGATCATCCTGGATGAGCCTACCACCGCGCTGGATCTCATCACCCAGGCCAAGATCCTGGAGCTGCTGAATCGCCTGAAGAAGCAATTTGGTTTCAGCCTGCTCTTCATCACCCACGACCTCGGCATCGTCTCTGAACTCTCCGACAGGGTGGTCACTATGTACGCCGGGCGGGTAGTGGAAAATTCTCCCACCAGGGATTTCTTTGAAACACCGAGGCACCCGTACAGCAAGGGCTTGATCGACGCCATCCCGCGGCTCTCCATGGACAGCTCCAATATCTATTCTATCCCAGGCTCGCCGCCGGACATGATCGACATCAAGACCGGTTGTCCCTTCGCGCCTCGCTGTCCCCACCGCCTGGATAAATGCGACCTGCAAATGCCGCCGCTGACCAGCCTTGAAGCCGAAAATCGAACCTATGCGTGCTGGAACCCAGTCACAGAATGGGAGCGAAATGACTGATCTGATCAACCTCACCGGCTTGAGAAAAGCTTTTTCCCAAAAGAATGGCCCCGCGGTTACCATCCTGCGAGACATCAACCTCACCATTGGTGAAGGCGAAACCTTGTGTGTTCTGGGTGAGTCGGGCTGCGGCAAGACCACCCTCGGCAAAATTATTGCCGGTCTCAGCTCCTATACCGGTGGCTCGTATACTTTTATGGGCAAGGAAGTTCGCTCGCTGAAAGGTCAGGCCTGGACGGAATTCCGCAAAAGCGTGCAATTGATCCACCAGAATCCATATGAATCGCTCAATCCCGCTCTGATGATCTTTGACATCATTGCCAATCCCATTAAGCGGCACGAGAAGATCACGAAAACAGCGGATCTTTACAAACGCGTCAC
>JBLNAU010000446.1:0-4714 GCA_050259515.1 Syntrophothermus sp. | reverse complement strand
CCTACAAGCTCGGACGGGCCTCTTCAGCCCGGGTGGTTCATCCGGTGAGGCAGGCTCCCTGGGGAGTAAGCATCCGGGAGCAGCGCAAGAGCATGTTCAACGCGCTGCTCTATAAAAAGTTCCCGGAGCTGTATCGAACAAGAATCCAGGCGCATCCGCCCCTGAACTATTATGCGATCGTTCTGTCTGCCATCGGCTTTTTTGCCGCAGTCTTGATGCGCTATGGCAGCGCGGCATTTCTTTTCGCACTCGTCTGGATGGTGCTGACTTTGCAATTTGTCTATAAGCGTTTACGGCATACCAAACATACACCCGGCCACATCCTTGAGATGATCTATACATCCATGATCATCCCGCCTCTTTCGATCTTCTGGCGTTTGTATGGTGCTTATCAATATCGGGTCTGGTTCTTTTAACGTGTAGGGGAAATCCTACAAATTCAGGGTGAATAGTGGGGAGGTGTCAGGGGGATCAAGCGTCAAAATAAGGAATTTCCGTTCAAACAAAAAGATTAAGCCATCGTTCAACTTCTTGAAACCTTTTCCAGGCAGCCTACACACCTACTTTTACAGGTATAGCCAAATGGCGATGAATGCTGCCTGGAAAATTTTAAAGGAATAGATAAAAGATGAAAAAAGATAAAGAAGTTCGAATCCTGGCAAGTTCCCCTGATTTTGAAGAGATTAACCTGCTTACGACAAAGATTGCCATGCTTAAGAACCCTCATATGTACAAGGAAGTTCAGGAGCTCCCTGAGGCCGAGTACCAGGCAGCTTTAGTGGGATACGAACAGGAATTGGAAGAATTGTTATCTTTCCAATCCCTGCCTTTCAACCGAGTATTAGAGAGAATAAGCGGAGATTGACCGAAAAGAGCTCGTGGTTTTCCGCCTTGATAAAAGACTTAGAAAGTTCCCCAGTAAAGAGAACAGGATTTACAAATATCGGGAGGATTTTCTGAATCCAATTGGTCTCGAAAACCGTTGTATTCGGGGCTGTCCCATGCAGAAACCAATGTGCGGTCGGTGACCTTGCCGAAGTTCAACCGATCGGGTGTGGAGACCATGCAGCAGGGCATCATATAGCCCTCATAGCTGATGTATGCACCAGACCACGGCCAGTCACATCGTTTGCGGCCGGGGGTGCCGGGTTCAAACTTCTTGGGAGTTGTACGGGGCAGACGCAGCTTAAATCCAAGGGATTGGGCCAGCTCACGCGCCTGGCCAAAATATTGATCGATGATGGATGCCTCTTCGTGAACCAGGGATTGGTCCACGAAAAAATCGCGCATGGGTTTGTATTCGTCCGGCAGGGTTGCTTCTCCGAAGTCATGCGAGAGGTGCTGGACGAACATTTCCTCTGCATTCCAACTGTGCGCCATCCTGACCAGTTCCGGCAGCTCCTTCAAATTCTGGCGCATGATCACCATAACGATATGCAAATGGGGAAGCTCGCTTTGAAATTTTTTCTTTGTTTCCAGGAACATTTCCACGTTATTGAGCACGCGATCAAAGTGCGCCCGCTTTCTGATCCGTTCGTAGGTCTCGGGCGTGGATCCATCGATGGAGAAATGCAGGGTATCGAGTCCGCTTTTGATCAGGCGCTCGGTCCGCTCAGGGTTCAGGAGGGTCAGGTTCGTGTTGGTGGTAACTCGTATGCCGTGATCCGTCGCATAGCGTACCATGTCAAAAAAACGCGGGTGCATCATTGGTTCCCCCAGGCCCTGCAGATGCAGATGCTCCAGATCCGGAAAACCTGCGATTAAGCTGGTAAAGGTATCCCAATTCATAAAAGCCAGTCCACCGTACGGGGGGCCATCCTTCCGGAACTGGATTGCACACATCTCACAGCGCAGATTGCACTGTCCAACGGGCTCAATTTGTACATAAGTAGGAAGATTCATAATAGAACAATATAATGCCTGCCTCTCCAGACCCCAATAAGGATTCTTCATATTTTGCTGGTAGGAATATCCCTACTTCGCTGAGACGATAAACGGGGTGCCCAACTTTAACTGGTTTGACCGTCGTGGAAGCAGTAGGGAGAATCCTAACCTGCTATAGGCAAAGACCGAATTGAGAAGAAAGAGAAGTGCGCATATATTATGGATAGTTTGATCCAGGGGCAGAAATGGACTTGTTATTTATTTGCGTTGCTTCCAATAGATAACGAGATCGACAGACCGAAGCAAGCCATCATCGACAATGAAATTCATAGCTTGTTCGAAAGATCCAGGGTGATTTGCTAATGCAGACCCGCCCTGGTTCAATTGCATATAGAAGACAAGAGCGTTAAGAACCTTATCCTTGACTACGGAGTTGAAAATTTGTCCACCCGAACGAAAACTGGCTGGCCGCCTCTTAAACAAATCGTGATTTTCAGAGCGCTTCAGCTCGGGGACATGCTCAACGCGGTCCCGGCATTTCGAACCCTGCGGTCAGCCTTCCCCGATGCACGGATCACCCTGGTTGGCCTGCCCTGGTCAGGTGCATTCGTGGAAAGGTTCCATCACTACCTGGATGACTTTATCGTCTTTCCCGGGTTTCCGGGCCTGCCGGAGCAAGCCCTGAATGTATCCAGGTTCCCTTCGTTTTTGAGATGGATGCAGGCCATGGAGATCGATCTGGCCCTCCAGATGCAGGGCTCGGGAGAGATTTCCAATTCAGTTGTCAGCTTGTGGGGCGCGGAACGGTGTGCCGGTTTTTATCGGCCCGGAAATTTTTGTCCCAACGATGAGTTCTTCCTGGAATACCCGGAAACTGAGCCGGAGATCTGGCGTCACCTTCGTTTGATGGAATTCCTTGGGATCCCGCTGCAGGGCGATCACCTGGAGTTTCCGTTGTTCGAAAAAGACTGGGAGGAGCTTCATCAAATCAGGAATGATTTTGGACTGAAGCGGGACTTTGTGTGCATTCATCCCGGTGCCCGCAAGCAGGAGCGCCGCTGGCCACCGGAATACTTTGCTCAGGTGGCGGACGGACTGGCTTCCCATGGTCTACAGGTGGTTCTGACCGGGACAAACGAGGAAGCCCACTTAACAGCCGCCGTGGCCAGCCACATGAGCTCGCCTGCCATCGATCTCGCCGGGAAAACGACTCTGGGAGGGCTGGCTGCCTTGCTCGCAAAGGCGCGGCTTGTGGTCAACAATGATACCGGTATTTCTCATGTCACTGCCGCCGTGAAAACACCCAGTGTGATCCTCTTTTCCGCGTCGGATATGGATCGCTGGGCACCCGGGAACAAACAGCTTCATAAAGTAATCTGGCCGGCGATGGATACTGCTCCGGCCAGCGTACTGGACCTGGCCGAAAAGCATCTGCAGCACATGTATGACCGTGCATTGAATCCATGATCGGGGCAGGGACCTGGAATTTATTTTACTGGTAAGGAGGAACGAGATGGATCTGAAGGGCTTGCGTATTCTGACATGGCACATTCATGGCAGTTATCTCTTTGACCTTGTACAGTGTCCTCATGAGTTTTACCTGCCTTATAAAGCAGGCCGGCCGGAAGGCTACGCGGGGATCACAGAAAGCTATTCCTGGCCCGCGAATGTCCATGAAGTGGCGGCGGGTGAGATCCACAATCTTGAGTTTGACTGCATCCTGTTTCAATCGCGCAAAAATTATCTGGAGGACCAGTACGAGATCCTGACCGCGGAACAGCGTGATCTGCCGCGTATTTATCTGGAGCATGATCCGCCGCGCGAGCACCCGACCGATACACGCCACCTGGTGGACGACCCGGATGTACTGCTGGTTCACGTCACGCCGTTCAATGACCTGATGTGGGACAGTGGCCGCACGCCCACTCGTGTCATCGATCATGGCGTGGTGGTTCCCGGCACAGCCAAATATACCGGCGAGCTGGATCGCGGCCTGGTGGTCGTGAACAACCTTCGCCTGCGCGGGCGGCGCCTGGGGCGGGATATTTTTGAAGCGGTTCGGACACAGGTGCCGCTCGATCTGGCGGGCATTAATTCGGAGGAGCTCGGCGGACTGGGTTCTCTCCCTTATCAGGAATTGCTGGAGCGGGAAGGTCATTATCGCTTTGTCTTCAATCCCATCCGCTATACCAGCCTGGGATTGGCCATCTGTGAAGCCATGATGATCGGCATGCCCATTATCGGACTGGCCACCACGGAAATGGTAACAGCCATCGAGAACGGGGTTTCGGGATATGTGGACACCGATGTAAGCAGGCTGGTGGAACATATGCACAGGCTGCTGTCCAATCCCGACGAGGCGCGTCGTCTCGGGGAAGGGGCGCGGCGCAAGGCCATGCAGCGGTTTAACATCCAGCGCTTCGTATCCGATTGGAACGATGCTTTTGCATCTGTATTAGGAATCTCTGCCGGGGGTGGGGCCGGGCAGTTTCAGGAGATCATGAATGAGAAATACTATAGCAATGATTAGCGAGCATGCCTCGCCGCTCGCAGATTTGGGAGGCGTCGACAGCGGAGGGCAGAATGTATACATAGCGCATGTGGCTCAGAACCTTGCCCGCCTGGGTTACCAGGTGGATGTCTTTACGCGGCGTGATGACCAGAGTCTGCCCGAAGTCTACAACTGGATGGAAGGGCTGCGCGTCATCCATGTCCCCGCCGGACCTGCAGAGTATGTCCGCAAGGAGGATCTGCTTGGCCACATGGACGAATTCACCCGCTACATGATCGATTTTTTCAGGGAGCAGGAAAAATCGTATGACCTGGTGCA
>JBLNAU010000445.1:0-4049 GCA_050259515.1 Syntrophothermus sp. | reverse complement strand
ATCTCAGCAGACCTCGAGACACCCATCAGCGTATACATGAAGCTGCGCGGCGGTGCACCGTCCTTTTTACTGGAATCGGTCGAAGGGGGGGAGCGGATTGCGCGCTATTCGTTCATCGGTGTCCAGCCGCGGGCGCAGTACATTCTGCGCGAGGGCCGGGTCGAGATTAAAACATCCGCCGAAACACGCACTGTCCAATACAGCGGCGATCCCACCCACTTTCTTCAGGAGGAAATGAATCGTTATCATTTCACTCCTCAGGCGGGCGTGCCGCGTTTCATCGGCGGGTTGGTGGGATATCTGGGCTATGAAGCGGTCCGCTTTTTTGAGCCGACGCTTAAGCCTCGTATGAACCGCGCTTCGTCTTCGCCGGCGGCTCCGCTCAGCGCGAGGGTGCCGGACGGCATTTACCTCCTTGCGGATACCGTCATTGCCTTCGACCATGCCAGGCGCAGTCTTTCTCTGATTGCCAATGTCCTGGATGGGGATGTTGATTCGGCCAACCGCAAGCTGGATGAGATCGAAGCCCGCATCCATCAGCCTCTTCCCTCGGCGGAAAAACGGGATATCCAATCCTCCAAAACGCGCTCGAACATGACCCAGGGAAGGTTTGAGGACATGGTCCGGGATGCGCGTGAATTCATTGTCGCGGGGGATATCTTCCAGGTGGTGCTCTCCCAGCGCTTTACGCGCGAAACGAATGTCGAGCCGTTCGATGTCTATCGCGCTGTGCGCCGTCTCAATCCATCCCCTTACATGTTCTTTTTCGATTTCGGACTCGTGGACGATGAGCCATTCTTTATCGTCGGCTCTTCGCCCGAGATGTTCGTCCGCCTGGAGGGACGAACCGCATCGCTTCGGCCGATCGCCGGGACGCGACCACGAGGAGCGGATGCGGAAGCCGACGCCACGCTTGCAAGGGAATTGCTTGCCGACCCAAAGGAGTGTGCCGAGCACGTCATGCTCGTGGACCTGGGCCGCAATGACCTCGGGCGCGTCTGTGAGTATGGTACGGTCAAAGTCTCTGACTTTTTCACCATCGAAAAATATTCGCACGTCATGCACATCGTCTCACATGTGGAAGGCAAACTGCGTCCCGAGCTGACCGCCTTCGACCTGGTGCGCGCTGCCTTTCCCGCCGGGACCGTCAGCGGTGCTCCAAAAGTCCGTGCGCTGGAGATCATCTCTGACCTGGAGCCGGATGCGCGAGGCGCCTATGCCGGCATGGTCGGCTATTTCGGTTTCGACGGCAACATGGACACCTGCCTCGCCATCCGCACGATGGTCGGGCGCGGAAATATGTTCAGCGTGCAGGCTGGAGCAGGCATTGTGGCCGATTCGAATCCCACCACGGAATACCAGGAAACTGTGAACAAAGCCTCTGCAATGCTGAAGGCAATTGAAATGGCTGAATTAAATAGTTGACAGTTGGTGGTGGATAGTGGACAGCATTGCAACCCACCATCCACTACCAGCTGATCTAGAAAGGAAATAAATCATGACGACTCCTCTTCCCCCCAAACCCCGCCTGCTCACCGGTGACCGCCCCACGGGACGTCTGCATCTCGGTCATTATGTGGGCTCGCTCGCCAACCGCGTACGGCTGCAGTACCAGTACGAATCCTTCTTCATCATCGCCGACCTGCATACGCTCACCACCAAGCCGGAGCCGGAGTACATCAAGGAGATCCCCACCTATGTCCGTGAGATGGTGCTGGATTACCTCTCTGTGGGCATCGACCCGGAGGTCAGCACGATCTTCGTGCAGTCGGCCATTCCCCAGACCTATGAGCTGAACCTGCTCCTGGAAATGCTGGTCACCGTCCCGCGGCTGGAGCGCATGCCGACCCTCAAGGATATGGCACGCGATGCCAACATCGACTCCATGCCGTTCGGCCTGCTGGGCTACCCCGTCCTGCAGGCTGTGGATATTTTGCTGCCGCGGGCGAACGTCGTCCCGGTCGGACGCGACAACCAATCGCACGTGGAGCTGGCCCGCGAGCTGGCGCGCCGTTTCAATAACCTGTACGGCGAAGTCTTCCCCGAGCCTGACGTCATCATCGGCGACGTCCCGCTCCTGGTGGGCACGGATGGGCAGAGCAAGATGAGCAAATCGCTGGGGAACGCGATCTATCTCTCGGACGATGCCGACACCGTCAGGCAAAAAGTCATGAACATGTACACCGATCCCAAGCGCCTGCGAGCCACCGATCCCGGAACCGTGGAGGGCAATCCGGTATTCGTCTATCACGATGCATTCAACCCCTCCCGCGCCGAAGTGGACGATCTCAAGGAACGCTACCGGACGGGCAGGGTCGGCGATGTGGAGGTCAAGCAAAAGCTTGCCGTTGCCATCAACAACTTCCTGGAGCCGATCCGTGAGAAGCGCGCCTATTATCTGGCCCATCCCATCATCCCGCAGGATGTGCTCGCAAACGGCATCCGCCGCATGCAGGCCGAGGCCAAAGCGACAATGGATCTGGTTCGCGAGAAGACCGGACTGGCTTATTCGCTCGATCTCTTCGCCGATCAAGTGGATATCTTTGGAGAGTATGACGAATGACGGTGGTTGAGTAGCCCCGTGCAATTCGGGGCGTATACCTGCACTCGCACGCAGGTGCCGAAAACCACAGAGTTAGGATGATATTTATGTTAGTTCTGATCGATAACTACGACTCATTTACCTACAACCTGGTCCAGTATTTCGGCGAGCTGGGCGCGGACATCCGGGTCTTTCGCAATGACCAGGTCACGATGAACCAACTGATCGCGCTCAATCCCAGCCATCTTGTGATCTCGCCCGGCCCCGGTGAACCCATCAAGGACGATGGGATCTCCTCGGATGCCATCAAACACTTCACGGGCAAGATCCCCGTGCTTGGGGTCTGCCTTGGACACCAGTGTCTCGGCGCAGTCTTTGGCGGCCGAGTGGACCGCGCCCAACGCCTGATGCACGGCAAAACCTCCAAGGTCACGCATAACGGTCAGGGGATCTTCAAGGGCATCCCGTCGCCGTTCGAAGCCATGCGCTACCACTCGCTGGTCGTCTATGATCCCATCCCTCCTGACCTGGAAGTCACCGCTGTCACCGCCGAAGAGGAGATCATGGGGCTTAAGCACCGGGAACACCAGACCTATGGCGTTCAGTTCCATCCCGAGTCAATTCTCACCGAGCATGGCAAACAGATCCTGAAGAACTTTTTGGATCTTAACCCTGCCGCCGTGAAAGGAGAACCATCCATGTTAAAACCATTTATTGCCAAAACCATTAACCGTACCGATCTTAGTTCTGAAGAGGCCGAACAGGCAATGAACATCATTATGACCGGGCAGGCCACGCAGGCGCAAATTGGCGCCTACCTTGTCGCTCTCCGAATGAAAGGGGAGACCGTTGCCGAGATCAAAGGCTCCGTTCGTGCAATGCGCGCCAACGCTCTGAAAGTTAACCTCAATACGAGCGAGCCGGTCTATGACATTGTGGGCACCGGCGGTGACGGCGCCCATACGTTCAACATCTCAACCGCGGCTGCCTTTGTTGTCGCAGGCACGGGGCGCAAGGTCGCCAAGCATGGCAATCGCGCCCAGTCCTCGCACTGCGGCGCGGCGGATGTTCTGTCTGCGCTCGGCGTCAGCCTGGAGCTCACTCCCGAGCAGATCGCCCAGGCCATCGAGCAGATTGGTATTGGATTTATGTTCGCTGCGAAGTTCCATCCTGCCATGAAGCATGCCATCGGTCCCCGGAAGGAGATCGGGCAGCGCACGATCTTCAACATCCTGGGCCCGCTGACCAATCCGGCAGGTGCGAACATCCAGTTGACCGGCGTCTACGATGCTAGGCTGACCGAGCCGCTCGCCCATGTTCTCAACGAGCTCGGCTCCAAAGCTGCGCTGGTTATCCATGGCGCGAATGGGCTCGATGAGCTCAATACCACCGGGACCAACCGCGTCAGCCATCTCAAGGATGGCTCCGTGGAGACCTATGACCTCAACCCCTCGGACCTGGGTCTATCGCATGCCACCGTCCAGGATCTGCGCGGGGGGACACCGGA
>JBLNAU010000444.1:0-3211 GCA_050259515.1 Syntrophothermus sp. | reverse complement strand
GTGCAACCCCGCACCGATGATGGAGTTGATCACCTCCCCGAGACTGTGATCCCACATGTAATAGTTCCTGACCCTGCCCTGGAAGTCATTGGCATACGAGCCGGCGGTCTCCGCCTTGTAGGGCTCCTCGGCAAAGAAATAGGGATTATCCACCTTGATGCCCAGATCGGGGTCGGAACTGAACACACGCATGAAGGGATGGTCCTCGACAATATAAAAGAATCCACCCGGCTTTAGGAAATGCTCGATCACCTGTGCCCAGCGGTTCAGGTCGCGTAACCAATGCAGGATGCCATAGGAGGTAAAAACGATGTCAAACTGGCCCTGCAGGTTTTCAGGCAGGGTCAATATATCGGAGCAGATAAAAGTGGCGGGAATTTTCAGCTCGCGGCTCAGGGATTGTGCCAGCGCGATCGACTCGTTTGACAGGTCCACGCCGGTGACGGTGGCGCCGTGTCGCGCCCAGGCAAGCGTATCCAGTCCGAAGTGGCATTGCAGGTGAAGCATCGTCCTGCCGCGTACATCTCCCACCTCCTCCAGCTCAATGGACTTGAGCCGCTCCTTTCCCGCCTTGAAGCCCTCCACATCGTAGAAAGGCGATTTCTCATGTTCCTCCGTCCACTCGTTCCACAGCTTTTGATTGGCCTGTAAATATTCATCCATACTCACCATCTCCTGGACCTATAAGAAGGATATATGAATTTTAACTGGAGTTCTTTTTGATATCGGAACCGTGTTATACTGGCGCAACTTCGATAAATTTGGGAATTGTTTTGAGACTCTGAATGCGGCCCGATGAACGTTGTATCGGGCTTTTTTGTTGGGCAGACTCATCTGTAAAGATCAGTCTTGATTGGCAAGAAGGAAGTAAAACGAGTCATCGAAACATTCCACATATCTTCCCGTATACGGGAATGGACCAAAAGGAAAATAGATGACAACCGATTTTACCTCCCTTAACCTGCGTGACGAGGTCATGCAGGCCATTACTGAACTTGGCTACTCCGAGCCGACCCCGATTCAATCTGCCATGATCCCGATCATGCTCGGTGGTGCGGATGTGATCGGCCAGGCACAGACCGGCACCGGCAAGACCGCTGCCTTTGCACTCCCCCTTCTGCAAAACTTTACCCCGCAGCGCCATGTCCAGGCCTTGGTCCTGGCACCGACCCGCGAGCTGGCTTTGCAGGTCGCTGACTCGATGATCCAGTATGGCAAGCACCTGGATGTGCGTGTGCTGGCCGTTTATGGCGGGCAACCCTATGGGCCTCAGATCTCGCGCCTCAACCGCGGCGTGGACGTGGTGGTGGGGACACCCGGGCGTTTGCTCGACCTGATCGAGCGCAACGCGCTCAATATCAAGCACGTCCGCACGGTGGTGCTGGATGAGGCCGATGAAATGCTCAACATGGGCTTCATCGAGGATGTGGAAAAGATCCTGGCGGAAACTCCCGAGGAAAGGCAGACTGCCTTGTTCTCGGCGACACTGCCTTCTCGAATCCGCACACTTGCCAGCCGCTTCATGCGCGACCCGCAGTCGGTCCTCATTAAACGCGAGACCCTGACCCTGGCATCGACCGAGCAGCGTTACTACCTGGTCCACGAATCGGACAAGACGAACGCACTGACGCGTCTCTTCGAGATCGAGCCGATCAAGAGCGCCCTCATCTTTGCCCGTACCCGCGCAGAGACTGCCACCCTGGCAAATGAGCTTGTTGTGCGCGGCATCCCTGCCGAAGCCATCCATGGCGACCTGGACCAGAATGCCCGCGAGCGCGTCCTGGGACGTTTCCGCGCCAACCAGTTGAAAGTGCTGGTAGCCACGGACGTTGCAGCCCGCGGCCTCGACATTGAAGATATTTCGCATGTCTTTAACTATCACCTTCCCGACGATGCGGAAGTGTACATCCATCGCATTGGACGCACCGGCCGCGCCGGAAAGACGGGTATTGCCATCACCCTAATCTCTCCGCGTGAGAAACGCCGCCTGCGGGAAGTGGAAGCACTTACCAAGCAGCCGATCAAGAAAATGGAGCTTCCCACCGTGGCCGAGATCCATCGCCACCGTGAGGACCAGGTCGTGGAAACAATTAAGATCTGGCTTGGGCGCGGACGGTTCAAACGCGAGCTTGAGATGGTACAGGAACTGATCTCAGCAGGCCACGATCCGCTGAATATTGCTGCTGCGGCCATCAAAATTGCACGGGCCGATGAGAAGCAGCGCCCCATTGCGGAGATCACGGAAGTGAAGTCGGAACGTCGCGACCGGGAATTTGGTCGTGATGGAAAACAGGAATCCCGCGGCCGGGGCGAACGCCCGGTGCGGGGGGGCGGTCCACGGCGTCGCGCCGAAGGCCCCGCTCGAGGCGGCCGGGATGGATCACATGAGGAGGGCATGGTCCGCCTGAAATTGAACAAGGGCAAACTGCAGGGCATCCGCCCGAATGACATTGTCGGCACGATCGCCTTTCAAGCCAATATCCCGGGTTATGTAATTGGGAAAATACGCATCGAGGATAAAACCACATTTGTGGATATTCCGGAAGATGTGGTGGACCAGGTATTGAAGCAAAATGGCAATTACCGAATTGGAAAAGAAAAGTTCGCCCTGACCAAGGCTCAGTAGGCAGGTAGTCCCCGGAACCCGGGGACTTTTTATTTCAGATGGATTTGGTGGGATTTTATTAGAGTTGCCTAAGAGGGGGAGATCGCGCATTGACGGCCCACAAAATATCGATAAAATATAGACTAAATATAGACACAATATAGATAAAATTGAGACAGGAGAGATTACAATGAAATTGAAGTTTTTGTTTGGTTTACTGGTTTTGACACTTGCTTTGGCGGCGTGCGCTCCACAGGCCACACCGGCGGCTGTTCCCACAGTGGAGGCGACCACCATGCCCGAGCCTACGGCAGCTCCCACGGAAGCTGCTGCCATGGAGCCCAAGACGATCGTTGATATCGCTGTTTCCGATGCCCGCTTCAGCACCCTGGCTGCTGCAGTCCAGGCTGCCGGCCTGGTCGACACACTCAAGGGCGAAGGCCCCTTTACCGTGTTTGCCCCCACCGATGATGCCTTCGCCGCCCTGCCGGCCGGCACCCTCGATGGCCTGCTCAAGCCCGAGAGCAAGCAGCAACTGACCGATATCCTGCTTTACCATGTGGTTCCTGGTAAGGTGATGGCCGCCGATGTGGCCAAGCTGGATGG
>JBLNAU010000443.1:0-12422 GCA_050259515.1 Syntrophothermus sp. | reverse complement strand
GATCGCGATAACCTGGACCTGCCAGGGCGTCAGGATGAGCTGCTCCAGGCTGTATTTGCGACGGGCAAGCCTGTCATACTCGTGTTGATTCAAGGCCGCCCGGCCAGCATCAATTTTGCGGCCGAGCATATCCCGGCGATCCTCGAGTGCTGGTATCCCGGCCAGGAGGGCGGCACAGCCATTGCAGATATCCTGTTCGGAGATGTAAACCCGGGCGGCAAGCTTCCCATCACTTTTCCGCGCTCGGCCGGGCAGATTCCCGCCTATTATTATCATAAACCGTCAGCGAGGCGCGGCTACCTGTTCACCAGCGCAGAGCCCTTGTTCGCCTTTGGTCATGGACTGAGCTACACCACCTTCTCCTACAGTAACCTGCGATTGAATTCTGAGAAAATTACTGCCGATGAGACTGCGACTCTTTCAGTAGAGGTCACGAACACCGGCGATCGCGCTGGGGACGAGGTGGTTCAATTCTATGTACATGATCTGCTCAGTACCCGCGTTACACGACCGGTCAAATTACTCAAGGGATTTCAACGGATCACGCTCGAGCCGGGTGAATGCCGCACGGTGAGTTTTGAAGTGGGGCAGGAGCAGCTTCAGTTCCTGGATGAGTCGATGAAGCTCAGCGTCGAGCCGGGTCAATTCGAACTATTGGTGGGCAGCAGTTCGAAAGCGGTGCAATCCATCCTGCTGGAAGTCACGGGATAATCATCCCTTCGGACATTTAAGCGAACATGCCGGACCTGACAGTCCGGCATGATTTATTTAGAAATGTATATCTACGGTTTGAAGCCGCGGACCAGCTGTCTTACTTCCTCACTGGTCTGGCAGTGCAGCGCCTGCCGGGCCAGAACACGCGCTCTGTCCATCGTCAGATCGCGGAGAATGGATTTGATGCGCGGAATGCCGGCCGGGTTTAAGCTCAGTTCGTCCACTCCGAGACCGACCAGGATCGGTGTGGCTTCCGGGTCGCCGCCCAGCTCGCCGCAGATCCCCGTCCATTTTCCTGCGGCATGCGAGGCTTCGACCACTTCGCCGATGAGACGCAACACGGATGGGTGAAGTCCATCGGCCAGGTGAGAGAGGGCCGGGTTGCCGCGCTCCGCCGCGAGCGTGTACTGCGTCAGATCGTTGGTACCGATGCTAAAGAAATCAACTTCCTTCACCAGCACAGGGGCAAGAAGGGCCGCAGAGGGAATTTCGACCATGATGCCCAGCTCCACCGGCCAGGCGTGAGGCTTCTTTTCTCCGGTAAGATCGTTATGAGCCTTCTCAACCCACTGGCGCGCCTTGCGGACCTCGTCCACGTCGGCAACCATGGGGAACATGATCCGGCATGGGAATCCCTCGGCTGCGCGCAGAATGGCTCGCAACTGAACAAGAAATAGATCCGGGCGGCTGAGGGAAAGACGAAGAGCACGCACCCCGAGGAAGGGATTCGGTTCCTCAGGCAGCTGAATATAAGGCAGTGCCTTATCGCCACCCACATCCAGTGTGCGCGTGGTGATCGGGCGCCGATCTCCCATAGTCTCAAAGATCTCGCGCAGGATACGGTATTGATCCTCCTCGGAGGGAGCTGTCTCCCGGGTCAGAAACAGGAATTCCGTCCGCAGCAGACCGACACCTTCGGCACCGTTTTGAACGGCTGCACGGGCATCGTTTACGCTGCCAATATTGGCAAACACTTCCACGCGCTGGCCATCCTGTGTCATAGCCATCTGCTGGCTGGACTTGAGCAGTTTTTCGCGACCGGCCAGCCACTCTGCCCGGTGGGCTTGAATTTCCCTCTGCACTTCTTCACCAGGCTCCAGCCAGACTTCGCCTGTGAAGCCATTCAAGCCTGTTAACTTTCCACCGGGCTGGCGGTCCAAGGCCCTGCCAACTCCGGCCACAGCAGGGATTCCCAGAGCGCGCGAGAGGATGGCGCTATGAGAGGTCGGTCCTCCGCCTGCAGTGATAATGCCCAGCACCATGTTCATATCCAACTGGGAGGTTTCGGTTGGGGTCAGGTCGGCGGCATACAGGATGACCGGCTGATCAAAGACGATCGGTCCGTTGGCTTTTTTGTTCATCATGGTGAACAGAACCTGTGTGCCGACATCCTCCACATCCACAGCGCGCTGCTGCAGATACGGATCCTCTAAGGCGCGATAACTTTCTGCGGCCGCGGTGACCGCCGCGTTCCAGGCGTAGGCCGCGTTCTCGTGGCGCTCATCGATCCCCTTACGCGCCTGCTGGATCAGGTCGGGATCCTGCAGGATTAACAGATGGGCATCGAAGATGGCCCCTTCATTGGAGCCAATGGATTGCTTCATGCGCCGGGCCAGCTGGGTCACTTCGCGGCTGGTGTTTTCCAGCGCGGCCTGCAGACGCGTCCATTCCGCCTCCGGATTCTCGGCCCGGTGGGCGGGAATAGGCGGGCGTTGTGCCTGGTATTTGTAGAGAGGCGCCAACGCAAAGCCTTCTGAAATCGGGACAGCCCTGAGCGCGCCGCCATCGAGAGTCGCTTCCTGAACAGCAACCGGCTTTTCGACGGCCACGGAGGCAGCGGGTTCTTCCCCGAAATTATCTTCGATCAATGCTTTCAGCGCCGCCAGCACCAGCCTGGATTCCTCCCCGGAGGCGCTGATACAAATCTGGTGATTTTCAACTGCTCCAAGCGTGGCGATCGCATTCAAACTGCGGGCCGAAACCGGACCTTTGCCATTGGTCAGATCGGTCACCGTCACGTTGGCTGCAAAGCGGGCCGCGGTCTGGACGAACTTGGCTGCCGGCCGGGCGTGCAAGCCATGCAGGTTGGTAAGCGTGAGGAGGACGGACTCGGCTGATTCATCGGGAACCGGCAGCGGGGCGATCGAGGCGGTCTCCTCCTGCCCAAGCTGTTCGCGTTTGGGAGCCAGGGCGGCGCTGGCCTCCCGGCAGATAAGATCGAGATCGTTGGTCAGCCCAATCTGAACCGCGGCAGCGACTGCACCTTCCACGACTGGCGCGCCACAAAATCGGATCTTCCCAGCCATCTCTGGAGGCAGAAAATCGAGCGCCATTTTCGCGCTCAGAACCGCACTGCCCAGGTCCATCAGCACCAGGACGCCGTCATCGGAGTAAACCGACTGAATGGCATCCATGATTTCCACAGCATCGGTCCCAAACTCGCTGCGGTCCTCCCCAATCCCTGCCGCAACAGCAATGGGCAGGTCTGGGGATGCGACTTGGCGCAGCAGTCCTACCAGCGCATTCGCCAGGGCACGGCTGTGCGAAACAATGACCAGACCGACCATATGGCCCCCGATTAACTGCCCTGCGATGCAATGGCCAATGCCAGCCAGATTCCATATCCCACTGAAGAAACGCCAAGGATCACAAGGAGCCAGGTAACAAGATTCAATACTCTACGCGACGGATTCAGATCGAGGAGGATCCCGCGCAATCCAATGAGACTATGGGTCACCACTGTTGCCAGAAAGACGATCTCGATGGTTGGGATGAGGGGATTCTGGTAATAGGCAACCACGTCATCATAGGTCATCAACCCGGAGGACATACTGCCCATATAGTGATTGACGGTGAAATGCAAAATGATCACAAGCACCAACAACGGACCGGTGACGATCTTGATCAGCCATATCCAGGTGTTTTCACCCGGGCGAGGACCTGAAACGGGAGAGGCAAGCGTTGATTGTGACATAGGTCACCCCAAATACATCTTGGCGGTAAAGAATAGAATGCAAACAGCAGCGACAGCCATAAAGCCCCAGAAGAGCTGTTTCTGGCGGGTCACGCCGACCCCGAAGCTGGTCAGAATGATGCGGAGGCCGTTCAATCCGTGCAGGATGGCGGCGGCGACAACAGCCCATTCACCCAGCTTGACGATCGGGTTTTCTGTAAGAGTCAGAAACTGGTCATAAGCTTCGGGACCCTGCGCCAGCTTGCCGAGAATCACAAGATGTAGAAACAGATAGAATGTCAGGCCGAGGGCGGTAATGCGGTTCAAGGCAAACGCCCAGCTGCCCAGTCCCCTCTTGAAGGGGATGAACCAGGACAAAAATCTTCGAGCGGAAGGTTGGTTGCGAGTGGTATCCATGGTCTCGCTCTCCTTAAGCCTTGCCGAACAGTTTGCTGAAGCGCATCGCCACCACCTGCTTGCGCAGGTCCATGATGCGCCGGGCCGGATCGACAAAGGACGGGCAGACGGCCGTGCATTCGAAGATGCTGTGACAGCGCCAGACCCCGTCCTCGCAGTCCACAATGGACAGGAGCTCTGGCTTGCGCTTCACCCTATTATCCTGGGCTGCAGCCAGGGGCGCGGGACCCAGGTATTCCGGTGTGGTGGCCATCACCGGGCAGGCGCTGATGCACAGTCCGCACTCAATGCAGTCACTCAGGCGGATATATTGGGCATCCTCGGCATCCCATTTGGAGGGCGGGTTCTCGATCTCTGCCTCGGTCACAGGTAGAACCGCGCGGGCGCCGACCTGTTCCATTTTGCGGTAAAAGACGCCCATATCCACAGCCAGGTCGCTCACCACCGGGAAGTTGCGCAGCGGCTCGACCTTGAGCGTCGCGCCATCCTGGGTCACATCCCGGATGAGGGTGATGCAGGTGAGTTTTTCCACGCCGTTAACGCGCATCCCGCAGGCACCGCAGGTCGAATGGTGACAGGCATGCCGGAAGCAGATGGTGCGGTCATGGAAGGCCCAGGCCCGCTCGACGGCATCGAGCACATATTCATCCGGGTTCACTTCCATTTTGAATTCGTCGAAATGAGGTGCTTCGCCTTCCTTCTGGCGAGACACACGCAAGGTAACGTTCCATTTTTCAGTCATGGCGCTTCTCCTAGTTTGGGGTGGCGTAATACTGACGGTAAGAGAGAAGCGGAGTCTCCTGGGTCACGCAGGGCGTTGTGACGCCCAGCTTGGCGCAGACCACGTCAGCGGTTTTTTCGGCCATGGCACGCAGGGTGGTGGCTTTTCCGCCAGTGATGGTGACCAGCCCGTCAATGTTGTGCGTTTCCTTGTGGTCATAGCACTTAAACGTGCGGGCAATACTGCGTCCCGATCCCCCGCCCACCAGTGGACGTGCAGCCATGTAGATGCCGCGCGGCTTGGCATTCCGGATACCCGGGATGAGCTCACTGCCGCGCTCCAGCATCAATTTGATCTGGTCGTCGGTGGTTGGGATGTAATCCACATTCTCGGCATCGTAGGAGGTGGTTCCGACAACCACCATGCGTCGCTGCGGTAAAGCGATATCACCATCTGCCGGAACATTGAGACGGTTGATCGCCCGTTGGACAAAGCGCTGGTCATAGGCCACCATGATGCCCGGAGTCGGCTTGACCGGTGCATCCAGCCCGGCCATGCCGGTGATCTGTCCCGCCCAGGCTCCGGTGGCATTGACAACTACATCGGCGCGCATCTCCTCGGCTTTGTTCGCCGCCCGGTTGAGTACTTTTATGCCACAGATGTTGCCCTTGCCATCGGTAACAAATCCCTGGACTTCATGGTACGTCCTGAACTTTGCCCCGTTGTGTTTGGCCGTTCCGGCGAAGGCCAGCGCCAGACGCAGAGGATCGAACGTCCCGTCAGGGATCAGGAAGGCACCCAGCACCTTGGGATTAATGTTGGGCTCCAGCTTGAGTGCCTGGGAGGGTTTCAGCTCCTCGAGCGGGATATGGCATTGTTCGCAGGATTCGATGAACTGCTCCGCATACTCCAGATCTCCCTCTTCGATGGCAATGAACAGACCGCCGTTGGGCTCGATCACCTGCGGCACAATCTTGCGCAGGATCATATTTTCGTCGATGCACTCGATGGCAGATTCCTTGTCCTTGACGGCGTAGCGGCCTCCGCTGTGCAGCAGTCCGTGGGTGCGACCCGAGGTCCCGTGGCAAAGATCGCCGCGCTCGACCACGGTCACATCACAGCCGCGCAAGGCAAGATCATGCGCGGTAGCCACGCCGGTAAAACCTGCTCCGATGATGATTACTTGAGGTTTACTCATAGCCTCTCCATATATGGCCTATGAAATATGCATACAGTGCGGGCAGCTGGAAACTTCATGTATGACGCTGTCCATATGCGGTAGCCAGCGCTCCGCAGGTCCTTCTTTGAATCCTGTCCCACCACAGATACAGGCATACCATCCCATGCCTGCATCAGAAAACAACTTTCGCGGCGCGAGTAAATCAACCACTTCCACATGCATGTGCCAGCGCGCATTCGTGATCAATCGCCTGGCCCCCGCTGCTTGTAACTTCCCTGCATACAGGCGAAAGCAGGTACAGTGACGCATTAACAGCACACCGGCCGTGACATCGGTTGGGAAGTCCAGCATACGGGCATCCGCGCAGACCGGAAGTAGATTGGCAGGCAGCGGGTCAGACGAAGCTCTGGCCTGGTCCAACAACCGGGAGTTGATCTCAACCGCGTACACCTTCCGCACGCGTTGAGCCATCTGACGGGCAGGTCGTAAATCTCCCGCACCGATATCGATGACCACATCCTCCGGCCCGAGCTGATCGAGCACAGCCTGATATGTCTGCTGATCGTAGGGGGCGTACATCGCCTCCCAATTAGAGGCAGACAGGACGGATTCCATTTTCAAGGTTCTACAATTACTTACGTAATCTTTTCGTGATCCAAAGATTGCCAAAGAAAATAACCCAGATCATGCCGCCAAAGAGCACCCCCCAAAGAATGCCTTCCAGCCATCCGGTGGATGGAATCACCTGCGATGCAACCAGGACGGCCAGAGCCACGCTGGTGATGGCCATGACGATCATCCCCCCGCGCATGGAGACCCAGGGCTGAACCGGGAGCGGTTCCTCTTTTTGCCCTTCTACCTTTAGCTTTTTCGTTTTATTTTTCTTCTTTGCCACTGCACTCTCCATAACTGTTAAAAGTGAGGGGGCAGGCGTTACGCCTACCCCCTCTTCAGAGGTCAGATATTACTCAACCCAATCGAAGGTCTTGGTGACGGCTTTCTTCCAGCCTTTATATTCCTTGTCACGCAGGGCCTCGTCCATCTTGGGATCCCATTGCTTATCCTTGGCCCAGTTGCTGCGCAGATCTTCCACATTCTTCCAGAAGCCGACGGCCAGGCCGGCGGCATAGGCCGCGCCCAGAGCGGTGGTCTCAGCAACCTGCGGCCGGATCACGGGCACACCCAGGATATCGGCCTGGAACTGCATGAGCAGTTCATTATAGACCATGCCGCCGTCCACCTTGAGGGCGGTCAGAGGCACGCCGGAGTCGGCGTTCATCGCATCCAGCACTTCGCGGGTCTGGAAGGCGGTGGCCTCCAGGGCGGCGCGGGCGATGTGGCCGCGAGTGACATAGCGGGTCATGCCAACGATGGCGCCGCGTGCATCACTCTTCCAGTAGGGGGCGAACAGACCGGAAAAGGCCGGGACGAAGTAGATACCGCCGTTGTCTTCCACGGAAGCGGCAAGCGGTTCGACGTCCGGTGACTTCTCGATCATCTTCAGGTTGTCGCGCAGCCATTGGATGAGGGCGCCGGTGATGGCGATGGAGCCTTCCAGGCAGTATACGGCAGGCTGTTCACCGATCTTGTAGCCCAGGGTGGTCAGCAGACCATTCTTGGACTGGACGGGTTTGTTGCCGGTGTTGAGCAACATGAAGCAACCGGTGCCATAGGTATTCTTGGCTTCGCCGGCGCTGAAGCAGGTCTGGCCAAAGAGGGCTGCCTGCTGGTCGCCCAGGTCGCCTGCCACAGGGATGCCATCCAGCGCGCCCTTGGCATAGCCGTAGACGTTCGAGGATGGGCAGATCTCCGGCAGCATGGCCTTGGGAATGCCCATGACTTCGAGCATATCCGGATCCCAGTCCAGGGTCTCGAGATTCATCAGCATGGTGCGGGAGGCGTTGGAGACATCCGTGACATGGACGCCGCCCTTGGGGCCGCCGGTCAGGTTCCAGATGACATAGGTGTCGATGTTGCCGAAGAGTACTTCACCCTTCTCAGCCTTGGCACGAACACCCTCGACATTGTCGAGAATCCATTTGACCTTGGGGCCGGAGAAATAAGTTGCCAGAGGCAGACCAACTTTCTCTCGGAAGCGATCCTGTCCGCCATCCTTGGCCAGCTCATTGCAGATCTGGTCGGTGCGGGTATCCTGCCAGACGATGGCATTGTAAACGGGCTTGCCGGTCGCCTTTTCCCAGACGACGGTGGTCTCGCGCTGGTTGGTGACGCCAACCGCAGCGATATCTGCCGGGGAAATGTCGCTCTTCTTGAGGGCGCCTGCGATCACTTCCTGGGTGCGCTCCCAGATTTCCAGGGGGTTATGCTCAACCCAGCCTGGCTTCGGGTAGATCTGTTCGTGTTCCTTTTGATCGATCGCCACCACCTTGCCTGCATGATCGAAGATCATGAAGCGGGTGCTGGTAGTGCCCTGATCAACTGCTGCTGAATATTTAGCCATTTTTGTATCTCCTTATGAGAGGATAGGAGCAATTTGTATGTGGATTTTGAGGGTACATGATCCACAGTTTTTCAAAGTCTAGAGCGTTCTCTTGCGCCGCGGGCAGGGACACTACTGATTCACGTTCTTCCAGGTATCAGCGGCTGCCTTGAGGACCAGGTAGGAGGAGGTCGCACCTGGATCCTGATGGCCGGCGCTGCGTTCGCCCAGATAGCTGGCGCGGCCTTTGCGCGCCACCAGTGGGGTCGTGCCTTCCATGCCTTGCCGAGCGGCTTCTGCGGAAAGCTCAAGGGCTTTGTTGATGGGTTGATTTTCCTGAATGGACTGTTTGAGGGCGGCAACGGCCGGGGTGAGAGCATCGACCATGGTCTTATCTCCCAGTTCCGCCTTGCCTCGCATGATCACGCCATTGAGCGCGGCTTCAAGCGCCTCCATCCAGTCGACCAGATTAAGCTCCATCTTGCCGGCGGTTTTCATACCCGCCTGCAGGAAGAAGGTTCCGTACAAGGGGCCACCCGCCCCGCCAACGGTGGATATCAGCGTCATGCCAACCGTTTTGCAAATGGTGCCAATATCCTTGTCGCTGATCTCGGGTATTTTGTTCATCACTGCCTTGAACCCGCGATCCATGTTGGCGCCATGGTCGGCATCTCCGATGGCTGCATCGAGCTGTGTCAGGTAGGAGCTGTTTTCTCCGATGACTGTTGCAACTGCTTTGACCCAGTTCAGTGTATCATCACGCGTAATGGACATATCCTGGCTCCGTTGGCAATGCCAGGGCAGGTTGGGTCTGCCCTGGCAGATTACAGTGTAGAAGCTATACTCCCCAGCGCAAACCGGGGGTCTTGACCGGCGCATCCCACAGCTGGACCATATCGTCGTCCATCTTGAGCAGGGTGATGGACATTCCCGCCATTTCCAGGCTGGTGATATAGGGACCGATCAGGTTGCGCACAACTTTGAGGCCGTGTTTCCCTGCAATTTCATAGGCCTTGCGATAGGCGATATAGAGCTCGATCAGCGGCGTTCCACCCATGCCGTTGACGAACATCAGGACCTCATCGCCCTGCTTGTAGGGAAGATCGCTGATGATGGGCTCCATTAACATTTCGACGATCTCGTCCGCCGGCTTGAGCGGCATGCGTACGCGTCCCGGTTCTCCGTGGATGCCGATGCCGATCTCCATTTCATCTTCCGGCAGATCGAAGGTGGGCTTTCCGACATGCGGCACGGTGCAGGAGGTCAGCGCCATGCCCATGCTGCGGCCCAGTTCCTTGGCTTTGCGGCAAACGTCTGCCACTTCCTTGAGTGAGCGTTTTTGCTCCGCCGCTGCGCCGCACAACTTCTCAGCCAGGACGGTGACGCCAACACCCCGGCGGCCGGCCGTATACAGGCTGTCCTGGACGGCGACGTCGTCATCTGTGACCACCGCCTCGACCTCGATCCCTTCGGCCCGCGCCAGCTCGGCAGACATCTCAAAGTTCATGATATCGCCGGTATAGTTCTTGACGATATGAAGAACACCGCATCCACCGTTGACGGCTTTGGTGGCCTCGAGCATCTGATCCGGCGTGGGAGAGGTGAAGACCGCTCCCGGGCAGGCCGCATCGAGCATGCCCATGCCAACAAAACCACCGTGCATGGGTTCGTGACCTGAGCCTCCACCGGAGATTACGCCAACCTTGCCCTGAACAGGCGCGTCAGCGCGTACGATGAAATTCGGGTCGTAGCGTACCTTCACCAGGTCCGGATGGGCATACGCAATGCCTTCCAATTCCTCCCGGACCACATCTTCGGGCTTATTAATCAGTTTTTTCATAGGACCACCTTCCGTAAATTATCGGGTCGGCGTCAAACCTATTGAAAAGATAGGCTAGTCGTCAGCAGCTGCGCGTGCCTGTGCTGCCGGTGCAGTCTTGGGCAGATTCGCTTCCACAAGCCAGTCGTACAGGTAGATGCCGATCACGGCGCCAACAACTGGGGCGATCAGTGGGATCAGCCAGTAGCCGGCATCCCACAAGCCCTGGGTGCCCACAAGGGTGCCCAACAGGCGGGGGCCGAAGTCACGGGCAGGATTGATGGCATATCCACTGGGGCCGCCCAGGCTCAAGCCGACAGCCAACACGGTGCCGCCGACCAGGAAGGGTCCCATATTGTGCATCAGGCCGGTGTTCTTGGAGTCGCCGCTGGCCAGAATGCCCCACAGCAGGACTGCGGTGCCGATGATTTCGGTGAAAATCGCGGTCATGGGGCTGTAGGCACCCGAGGCTGTTCCGGCGGCACCACCCCAGAAGGCGGTTCCGAAGACTGAACCCGGTCCAGTGCTCCAGACATTCGGCACACCAGCGCTGACAAGGCCATCGCGGTAGGTGATATAGACGGCAAGGGCGCCAAGGAAGGCTCCCACCATCTGGGCTACGATGTACGGAACGACCTTTCCCCAGGGGAAGCCACGTTTCGCAGCCAGAGCGATTGTCACCGCAGGATTCAGGTGAGCGCCTGAAACGCCAGCGGAGACATATACAGCCACAATCACCGCGAACGCCCATCCGAAGGTTATTGTGTTCCAGTTGTATGCGGGAGCAGCAAGCCGGGGTGCCAGACCCACGTTTGCAACCACACCATCACCCAACAGGATGAGGATGAAGGTTCCGAATACTTCGCCAATCAATTGTCCTAGCATGTTTATCTCCTTTTTGTCATTTTGTTGTGGAACTTATTGAAATCGGCACAAGTACAGGTACACAGGTATTTTTTCGAGGGATGGCTTCCTCCTTTCCTTTCCTTGTTTACACAAATCCTCAATTGACTTAAATTAAAACCGCCAAAAGAGAATATCTTTTAGCGGCTGCTAACCAGGTGAGCAAGCAGAAAAACCAGATCATGGGAGTGCAATGTCTTCACAGTTTGGAAGAGCGACATCAGTAGCGGCACGTGTTTTCTCTGTTGAACTGGGATGATGAAAATATACTATCTCATTCTATGGAATGGAACAAGAATAGTCAAACAATTGTTGAAAAAGTGTTCTTAATTGAAACAATTAAACAACCGGCGCTGTTCCAAAATGAAACAGCGCAGTTATGAAATTGTAACCTTTTTATGACAGGTGAACTTTACCGATATTCATCGGGATCGAGCCCGTAGCTTTTAAGTTTTCGCCAGAGTGTCGTACGACTAATATCCAGGACCTGGGCCATGCGCGAGACGTTGCCACGGTACATTTGCATCATCAAAGCGATCGTTTCACGTTCCATTTCATTCAGAGAGCTCACTTTGACTTTTAACGAGGGATGGATGGTTTGCGGACTGACTTCCATAAGCCGTACAGCATTGGGAATATGGGCCAGGCCGATCACGCCTGCTCCGGCAATCTGCGTGGCTGCACGGCCCAGTACCGCTTCCATCTCCCGGATGTTTCCCGGCCAGGCATACTTCCTGAATACATCGATCACTTCAGGCGCCAGCGATACCTGGTAACCCAGCTGTCGAGTAAAGCGGGCCAGAATGCGTTCGGCCACCAGCGGAATATCACGCGGCCGTTCTCTTAAAGGAGGAAGCGTAATCGTGAAGGTGCTTAGGCGGTAGTAAAGATCCGGGCGGAAAGCTCCCTGCGAAATCAAGGTCTCCATATCTGCTGAAGTGGATGCGATCACCCGCGCCTCCACCACCACGGGTCGCTGACTCCCGAGTCGCTGGATCATTCCGATCTCCAGAGCATTGATCAAGACGGCCTGTGCCTCCAGCGGCAGGGCATCCACATCCTGGAAAAACAAAGTCCCACCCTGTGCCAGTTCAAATTTGCTGGGACGACCGCTCATGCGGGTATTATCCATGGATTCGTCATAGCCAAGCAGGTCGCTGATCACCAGTTCCGCAGGCACAGAAGCAGATGCGAAAATAATAAAGGGACCGTCATGCCATGGACCGGCATTATGAATGGCGCTTGCCAGCGCATTCTTCCCTGTGCCCACCTCGC
>JBLNAU010000442.1:0-9705 GCA_050259515.1 Syntrophothermus sp. | reverse complement strand
CTTCGCTTGCCGATGCATTTATTCTGCATAACCGTGAGATCCACATGCGCTCGGATGATTCGGTTGTGCGGGTGGATCATGACCTGGCTCAAACAGAAGATCACCCGGGTCACCCGGCCTCCACCATTTATGTGCGCCGCAGCCGGGGATACGCCCCGTATTCCGTGAAGCTTTCACGAGATATAAAGCCCACGCTCGCAGTGGGCAGTGAGTTTGATAACACATTCTGCATGGCTCGCGACCGGTATGCCTACCTCAGTTCTTATATCGGTAACATGGAGAATGTGCAAACCTACGAATCGTTCGAGCGGAGTGTTGGTCACCTGTCACATGTGTTCAATATCCAGCCGGAGATCATTGCCCACGATCTGTATTCCGACTATTTCAGCACTCAATACGTCCGGCGCCTGGCACTTCCGGCGCGGCGTATTGCAGTCCAGCATCATCATGCCCATGTCGCTTCGTGTATGGCAGATAACGGCCTGGAGAACAGACATCTCATCGGCCTATGCCTGGATGGCACGGGGTATGGCACAGATGGCGCGCTCTGGGGAGGGGAGGCACTGCTCGCCTCCTACTCGGACTTTGAGCGCTTTGCACACCTTGAGTATCTGCCGCTCCCCGGGGGTGAATCTGCCAGCCGTGCCCCGTGGCGGATCGCTGCCGGGTATGCCGATGCCCTGGGCCTGGAAATCGATGATCTTCCCTTCCTCCGGCAAGTGGACAGGCAGGACCTTGCAGCCCTCAGACAGCAGTTGAACGGATCGCTGCACAGCTCAGTCAACTCCTGTATGAAAAGTCTTTTTGAGGCAGTTGCAAGCTTGATCGGTGTCCGAAATATATCCACCTACAAGTCCCAGCCTGTCATTGAAGTGGAAATGCTGGCCAGGCCTTTCGTTCCCCCTGCAAAAGGTTATCCCTTTGTGATGGATACAACTTCCCAGGGAACGATCATTCGTTTGAAGGATCTTCTTGCAGCCATCATTGAGGATGTCCGTTCCAGCCGGCCAGCGGAAATAATCGCAGCCCGTTTTCACAAAACAGTTGCTGAGATCTCGGTGGAGGTTTGCAGGGAGGCGCGCCGTGCATCCGGGTTAAACGAGGTGGCCCTTGCGGGCGCGCTTTGGCAAAACCAGATCTTACTGGGCCTGGTTCGGGGAGCTCTGAAGCATGATGGGTTTACAGTCTATGTTCCCTGCCAGGTTCCCGGGAATGACAGCGGTCTGGCACTGGGACAGGCTGTGGTGGCTGCTCATTCTCTTCGCATACCAGATCTGATCACTACAGGTGAACGAGTTGCATAACTTAAAATCACTGTCTTAACTTTTTGCTTTTGGTACAATAAAACAAATCAGGACGCATCGAGCGCCCTGATTTGTTTTTTTCTCTCGCAGGTTTATATTCTGACCGGCTCGGTGCTTTCCACGTGCACCTTCTCGTGTTCCTCTTCGATAAGGGTGTGATCGACCACCCGCAGGTATTTCACGCCGATCGAGAAAGCTGTGAAGCCATAGGCGATGATCGCTGCACCCGAAAGGATTTCAACCAGCGACGGGCTGTAGCTCGTGTAGGTGATGGGGAGACCTGTGACATACGGCATCATCACAAGCTGGCCTGTCATGCTGGTGTCCCAGCGGAAGGCGACCACACCCACTGCAACCATCAACAAGGCAGCCATGCGCCAGAAGCGGTTCACCCGGGTCGGCTTATACAGCAACAGGATCATTGGAATGAGGATCCCAAAGAGCATTTCCACGATCCAGAAGTTGAAAGCAAAGGGACCCTTGGTCAGGAAGAACAGGCCTTCGGACCGTCCTGCATCATAGGTATAGGTTTGAGCAAGCGCATCCCAGAACCGGAAGTAGAAGTATCCGATCAGCAGATATGCCACGAACTGTGCCACACGCTCGATCAGGCCGTCGTTGATCTTGGCTTTTCTCGTCAGGCGTGACGAAAGCATGGAGAGGAACAGTGTCAATGAAATGCCGCCGACAATCGCCGAAAGCATGAAGAGCACGGACATCTCCGGCTTGAACCAGAAAGGCCGGGCTTTAATGACACCGTACATGGCGCCAAGCGATGATTGGTGCAGGCTGGAGAGCCCCAGCCCGATGATCGCCAGGATCGGGGCATAATGATGGACGCCACTCATGATCTTGGCAACCTTCGGCATGTGCCTGCGCAGCCATTCCCAGTTGGCAACGATGGGCATGGTCTCGAAGAGCAGCACGGTGAGATAAAGAACCACACACATCGTCACCTCCCAAAGGAGGGAGTGCTTGTTCCAGTAGACCAACGAATGCCAGAAGCGATCAGGCCGGCCGATATCCAGGATCAGCGCGAACATGGCCATGGTGTAACCGATCAAGCCGACAAATGTAGCGGTGCGCGCGATCGGCTGGTAGCGTTTCAGGCCGAACAGGTAAACGGCGGCGCACAGGCTGAATGCACCCGCGCCCAGGGCAATCGATGAGAGATCAATGGTGATCCACAGCGCCCACGGAACCTTATCTGTCAGATTTGTGATGCCGAGGCCTTTCCAAAAGACCAGCAGGCCGGCAGCCAGACCGCTGAGCAGGATCATCCCCATAAGGGCGAGCCAGATCATCCAGGGAGTAATGGCAAACTTCGGGCGTTTTTGAGTTTCTGACATGGTTACGCCTCCTTAGGGGCAACAGCCGGGATGTAATAAACGCGCGGCCCGGTGCCCAGGTTTTCACGCAGGCGATAGGTGGGATTGTTGTGCAGGGCCTGGCTCACATTCGAATTCGGATCATTCAAATCGCCAAAGATGCGTGCACCGGTCGGACAGATGTTTACACACGCAGGAGTCGCCTCCGGATCCACACCCGGGGTTTTTCCCAGGGCAAGACCGCGGTCAATGGTCTGATAGCAGAAGGAGCATTTCTCAGGCACGCCGCGTGGACGACGCTCTGTTTCCGGGGTTCCCCACTCGGGGACCATCGGATTTTGCCCTGTGAATTGATCCCAGTTGAACGAGCGTGCATCATAGGGACAGGCAACCTGACAGTACCGGCAGCCGATGCAGCGGTCATAGTCCATCATCACGATGCCATCATCACGATAGTAGGAGGCTTTTACCGGGCAGACTTCCACGCAGGGGGCTTTTTCGCAATGCATGCAAGGCCGTGGGACAAAGACCTGCATATCACCTACTGTTCCATCTGCAACAACCTTGTTCCATTGGATCTCAGGATTGATGTCATTGTGGGCCTGGCAGGCTCGGGTGCAATACTCACATCCCGTGCACTTCGACTGGTCGATCACCATGGCCCATTGGTGCTTGCCCTTGGGCGCGCCGCTGGAGGCCTTTGTGGGGGATACCGCCCGTGTCCCTGCCGCTACTGCAACACCTACTGCAGTCAGCTTGAGGAATTCGCGTCGGTTGACTTTCTGATCAGTCATTGTCATCCTCCCGGTTGTGCTTGACAGTCCGCTGGTACCAGCGCTCAAGCCACGGAGCAAGCACCATGCCGCCGGCCAGACCGATCAGACCGGCCAGGGCTGCAAAGCCCACTGGGCTGACGGGTTGAGGCTCCTCAGTCGTGTTCGTACCTGCAGCAAAGCTGGCTCCCTGGGTTTGCGGTTCAGGCAGGGGTGCGGTCGTTCCGCTCACTGCCTGTTCCGTAGAGCTGTGCATTTGTTCTGCATGGCAGGTATTGCAGGAATCCAGGCTGGCGTTGAAGGAGTGATCGGGCACGCTGTGAGCAGCGCGATCCTCATTTTCCATGTGGTTTACATGGCAATCCACGCAGGACACACCCTTCTGGTTATGAGCGGTGTACGGGAAGTCCATGCTGTGTTCCTTGTGACAGTTAATGCACAGAGCTGAGACCTCATCCGTGGTGGCGGGTTCTCCACGGGCTCCCGGCATTTTCTTGATGGAGGCGCTGTGGGGATCATGACATGTGGTGCAGTTCATGCCGCGCTGATAGTGGGTGCTTACTTTCCAGTCCTGCCAGCCAAAGCGCGTATCGCTGTGACAGCGCCCACAGAGATCGGGGGAGGTGTCCACAGGCATGGGCGACTTGGGGTGGTCAGCCGGGGCCTCGCCGTGGCAGGCCTGGCAGGTCACGCCGTTCTCTTTGAAGGTGGCGGTGGCTGGGTCATATCCGGTCGTATGGCAAACGAGACAGGCCCCCGGCTTGCCTTGCTTGGTCCACTCATCCAGAAAGACCGGATCACTGCCGGCTTGTCCATGCGAGCCGTTTTGCCAGGTCATCTGGTATTCGGTGTGACAGACGGTGCAATCCGAGGAACTGCCAGACTTCTGAACGGCTGGAGGAGGAGCACCATCCTGGGCGCTGGCTACAACCAGCGTTACCCCGGCGGCAACCAGGGCAAAGACGAGGGCAATCACAAAGCGTTCGATGCGGGAGGACATAATTTACAAACTCCTTGGTTCGATTGTTAAGGTGGGGACAGGTGCCTCAACAAACACATCGCAGGTGAGGCACTTCTCATTCAAATAACCATTGGGCTGCCGGTTGACCTGCCAGCAGGGCAGGGACGAACTGGCAGCCTGGCAGTTTTTCATTTGTTCAGGCGTGCAGCCCTTGACTTTCCAACACTCGGGCTTTTCAACGGTCACTGGCTGAAGTTCGGCTTCTGCCTGCCAACGCTTGTCGAGTTTTCGCAGAAAGAAGATGACCAAAAGTGTAGCCGCAATCGGGATGGCAAGGCGCAGCAGCAAACCAACAAGTAAATACAGTAAGGAAGTAAGTGTGTCCATGGCTTGCTTACCTGTTCAACCAGTACCGGATCTCCCGGCGCCGGACCCATTCACCGAGAACCACGAGCAGGGCAAAAGGAATGAGTACCCTCACCAGGAATAAAAATGCTAATGTAGCTGTCATAGGATTCTCCTTTCGTTCATTCGCTCCCAGTGTATGAGAAAATCCTTAGAAAGGAAATTCGGCGGACGACCAATCTTTATGACAGCATTCCTCCCATCATTTCCTTAAAATTATGGGGTGGAGACCTTGAGCTACCCCATGAATTTCTACAGAACCTACATCTCGTGGGTGATTTGCCCCATGAAAATACCCCAAAATCTTAAAAAAATCGTATAATATTTGTATATAAGACTTTTTATGTAAAACGGATTACATTCATCTAATAGGCGGTATGACATCCGTTATTCACACATAAGTTACTTTAGATTAAGATAAAGGGGAGATTAAATCCCGCATAAGACTGAGATGTGCAGGAGGTGCCTTTCGCAAAAAGAAATCACACCGTCTCATTGAAACCCAATGAAAGGAGAAATTTGAAACATCAATGAAAAAGATATTAGTGCTCCTTGGTACTATGCTTCTGCTTGCGGTCGTTTTAGCGGCCTGCGGTGGAAAACCGGTACCCACAGCCGCTCCCACAGCTGCCCCTGTGGAAGCAACCGCAACCCCCGAACCCGTCGTCGTGCCCAACCTTCAGGCTTGGGAATCCTCGGCTCATAACAACGTGAGTGACGAACCCTTCCGCCACTGGGATGAAGAAAGTCCCGCGGAAGTGCCAACCAGTTGTGCCAAGTGCCACACCAGCGCTGGCTACCAGGATTACCTGGGAGTGGACGGCTCTGCAGTTAACGTGGTGGATGCCCCCGTTCCAGCCAAGGATGCGCAGGGCATTAAGTGTGAAACCTGCCATAATGCTGCTGCTTCAAATCTGAACAGTGTCGAGTTCCCCGGTTACTATGTTGATGAAGGTGGTAACCAGGTGCACTACACTGTGACCGATTTTGGCGATGCCACCCGCTGTCTCGTCTGCCACCAGGGCCGCGAGTCCAAGGCCTCCGTGGATGAGCAGATCGCCCAGTTCAAGGCCACCGATGCGCCGGATACCGTCGTTGCCCCGATCAAGGATGATCAGGGAAATGATGTCAAATTCGGCTTCCGCAACATCCATTACTTCGCTGCTGCTGCGACCCTGTTTGGCACAGAGGTCAAGGGCGGTTATGAGTATGATGGCCAGCTCTATGATGCCAAGTTCGATCATGTCGAAGGCCGCAATACTTGCATTGGCTGCCATGACCCGCACACCCTCCAGGTGAAAGTCGATGAATGTGCAACCTGCCATGGCGATGGCGTGAAGGAAGAAGGCGGTCTCAAGAACATCCGTGAACCTCAGGCTTCGGCTTGGGACTACGATGGCGATGGAAACAAGGAAGAAGGCATGTACTATGAGATCGAAGGTCTCCAGCAAGCTTTGATGACCCAGATCCAGTCCTATGCCAAGGATAAAGCCGGTGCAGAGATCAAGTACGATGCAGCCACCTATCCATATTTCATGGGCGCCGATGGCAAAGCTTACGCCAATTGGACACCCCGCCTGCTCAAGGCTGCCTACAACTACCAGGTGTCCATCAAGGATCCCGGTTCATTTGCCCACGGCAACAAATACATCGTTCAGCTTCTCTACGATTCAATCGCCGATCTCGGCGGTGATGTAAGCAAGTTCACCCGCGATGATGCCGGCCACTTCGCTGGCAACACCATGCCGTTCCGTGACTGGGATGCCGAAGGCGAAGTTCCCTTTGGCTGTGTGAAATGCCACACCGCTGATGGTCTGCCCACATTCCTCAAGAATGGCGGCACCACCGTGGTCTCCCCGACCGGCTCGACAACGATCGCCGGCGTGGGCGCTGGTCACCCGAGCAACGGTTTCCAGTGCTCCACCTGTCACGATGAGGCCAACTGGCCCAATCGCTACCAGATCGCATCCGTCACCTTCCCGAGCATGAAGACTGTCAGCTTGGGCGGCAAGGATGCCGATGGCAAGTTCGTAGCTGACGACTCCAATGTTTGTATCTCCTGCCACATGGGACGCGAGTCCACCACCAGCGTGAATGCTGCGCTCAAGGGCAAGGATGCCGATACCGTTGATCCAAAGGTCAGCTTCAAGAACATCCATTATCTCGCTGCCGGTGCAACCCTGTTCGGTGGCGATGTTCAAGGTGCTTACCAGTATGCCGACCAGCAGTATGTTGGCCAGAATACCGAGCACCCGCTCAACAAATGCAAGGACTGCCACGATGTTCATGCTCTTGAGCCCAAGCTCGAAGCGTGCGCTGGCTGTCATGGCGGCGCCAAGCCGGAAGATATCCGCTTCAACACGGATACCACCGACTGGGATGGCGATGGCAATGTGACTGAAGGCGTATCTGGCGAAATCCAGACACTGTCTGATGCACTCTATGCTGAGATGCAGGCCTATGCAGCCAAGAACTCTGTTGGCCTCGTCTATGACGGTGCTTCCTATCCGTACTTCTTCGTGGATGCGGATGGTGATGGCAAGGCCGATACGGGCGACAAGGGACCCGTTGCATACACTGGCAACTGGACCCCGAGACTTGCTGAAGCAGCCTTCAACTACCAGTACAGCCAGAAGGATCCAGGTGCGTTCGTCCACAATCCGAAATACGTCATGCAGTTCCTGTATGACTCGATCAAGGATCTGGGCGGCGATGTGAGCAAGTACACCCGTCCGGAAGCTCCGGCTCCTGCTCAGTAGTTCAAGTTCGATTTGCAGAATTAAATAAGATGACGGGCGCAACAGCGCCCGTCATCTTATTTAATCGTGATGCCATTGCATTGGACAAAAGAGCCCACCCATCACAATGACAAAATTAAGTTATGCCTTGATAATTCCCTTGCGGATCGCGTAGCGCACCAGCTCGGAGCGCGAGTGTAAATTGAGTTTCCGCATGATGTTCTCACGATGCCTGGCCACAGTTTTTGGGGAGATGAACAGGGCTTTGGCGATCTCTTCGTTATTTGCGCCGTCCGCGAGATAAGCAAGCACTTCCTCCTCACGGTCGATCAGATCGGAATCAGGCTGTTCCCCGGGGACAGGCCGGCCGCCGCTTAGAAAGTCCCTTACCAGAAGTTTTGCCAGGGACGGATACAAATAGACCTGCCCTGTTGCTGCAGCACGGATGGCCGTAAGCAGCTCCTCGGGAGCAGCTCGCTTGGGCACATAGCCTGTCGCACCCGCTTCGAGCATTTTGAAAAAGTATTCCTCATCCTCGTGGATGGTCAGGGCAACGATCGCAACATCGGGGACGATTTTTTTGATCTCGCGCGTCGCGTCAATGCCGGAGAGGTCCGGCAGGCCAATATCCATCAGGATCACATTGGGTCGAAGATTCATGGCTGCCTCGATGGCCCCATGTGCGGAGGCAGCTTCGCCGACGATCTCTATATCCCGCTCATTTTCCAGCAGCATTCGCAACCCGGAGCGGACCACGGCATGATCATCCACCAAAAGAATTCGCGTTGTCATTTTCCTGCCTCCTCAACATGGACCTCCGGGTGGCCTGACACGGGCCCCGTAATATGATGATAGGGAATGAGTGCTTCGACTTCTGTTCCATAACCGGGACGGGACTGCACGGTGACCGTCCCTCCCAAAAGCGCAGCGCGCTCCTCCATGCCTGCCAGGCCCAGGGAAGGACGGCTGGTCCGTCGTTGTTGGACCTGTTCGCGATCGAAGCCAACCCCGTTATCGAAGACATTGATGCGGACCCTCTTTTCCTCGAAGTGTACATGGATATTCACATGGGTCGCCTCAGAGTGCTTGATGACATTGTTCAGGCTCTCCTGAATGATACGGAAAATGGTGATCTTCATGGCGTCATCCAGGTCGCGCTCTTCCTGATGGATATCCACTCGAATGTTGAGGGAGGAATGCTCCTGGATCCTGGACGCGTACCAGCGCAGCGCTGAAGACAGACCCAGATCGTCCAGGTGAGAGGGGCGCAGGTCGGTCATCAGCCGCTGGAGTTCTTTTAGGGAATCGGCGGTGAGGGTTTCGAGTTTATGGAGAGTGGCCATCGCTTCCTTGTTGCGCGGGCCGAGTTTCCCCGAGAGGCCTCGCAGGCCCATGCCAATGGCCGTCAGCGACTGGCCGGTCTCATCGTGCAGATCACGGGCAATGCGCTGGCGTTCTGATTCCTGGGCTGCGACCACGCGACGGAAGAGCTCGGCACGCATGGTCTCGCGCTGCTGGGATTCCTCCAGCCGGGCGGCCTGCAGCTCGGCGATCTTCCGCTCGGTCTCCACCTGAAAGGCACGCAGAAAACGGATGACAAAAACGGCAGCCGCGACAGCCGTGATCGCGCGGAACATCTGGACCGGAAAGCCAAAGATCCGTTCGAAGGCTGCCTCGTTGATATACTGGGAAAGGACGAGCGGACTCCTTTCCGAAAAGATCTGCCCAAACAGTCCGTACCAGGCAAAAACAATGGCTGCCCAGAGCGCATCCTGTCCAAAACGGATCAGGCCGGAGCGGCGGAATGCGCGCTGCTGTGCCACCAATCCAATGGCAGTCAGGACCGCAGCCGGCATCGCCAGGGTATAGCGGGTCCACACATTGGCGATGCTCCAGAGCGTCTCGCCAACATATTCCCCTTGAAAGGTATAAATTCCAAAGACCCATATGGCTGCAAGCCCGATGGGAATGAGCAGGAGCAGTCTGCGGGTGACCTCTGTGTCGGCGAGCAGGAAACTGCCGAACGCGGCCAGGGATATGAATGAGAATGCCAGGGTCGAAAGCTGGATGGCCTGGATGATGGCCACTTCGGTTCCGGTCAACGGACGATCCAGGAGCAGGTACATCCCGATCCACTCATGAGCTGCATGGACCAGACCGAATGCTGCCAGGGGCGGCAATGCCCGGCGCAACCTG
>JBLNAU010000441.1:0-3279 GCA_050259515.1 Syntrophothermus sp. | reverse complement strand
GTCTGGCCATTGGAAACGTTACTCATGCTGCTGCGTCGTCCGATACCGTTTACGCCTGAGTCATATCCAAAGCTGACATTATACGTGGGTTGGTTGGACAGGCGCTATTACTTGATCGATAATATGAACTGCACCCAAACTGCACCCGACGTAAGAGGAGCAATAAAAAAGACCCAAGATATAGCTGATCTTTGGGTCTTTACGGAGAAATGATCCGTATTTAGCTCCTCGCCGAAGACTTGAACTTCGAACCTAGCGGTTAACAGCCGCCCGCTCTGCCGATTGAGCTAGCAAGGAAAGCGACCGGTATTATACGTGTAAGGGTATGGTGTGTCAAGCACTCTCTTGACGCAATCGGAAATTATTTTGTTACACTGCCGGTTAGAATAAAGACATGCCACTTAACATGCTTCTAATACTGCACGGTTCCCAGCTGGCGGAGTTTGTTGATGCGGTGGGTGGCAACGATCTGCCGGACCGTTCCTGTCAGGCCGCGCACAACGAGCGAATCGGTGCTGGCGCCCTCGCCAAAGTAGCGAACACCCTTGAGCAGCTCGCCGTCAGTAATGCCGGTGGCTGCAAAGAAAACGTCCTCGGACGAGACCAGGTCATCCATGGTCAGGACCTTCTCAAAGTCATAACCGGCATCACGACCCCGGCGCAATTCATCCTCATCCCGGGCATACAGCTTGCCCTGGATCTCTCCGCCCATGGCGCGCAGCGCGCAGGCTGCGATCACGCCTTCGGGTGTGCCGCCCACCCCCAGCAGGACATCCACACCCGAGTCGGGCCAGGCAGTCATCAGGGCTGCGGCCACGTCGCCATCAGGGATCAGGCGAATGCGGGCACCCGCCCTGCGGATCTCTGCGATCATTTCCTTGTGGCGATCGCGATCCAGGATAATGGTAGTGAGATCCTCCACATCCTTGCGCTTGGCTTTCGCGATCGCCTGGAGATTTTCGGTAATCGACTTTTCGATGTTGATCCGGCCGGTGGCCTCCGGTCCAACCGCGATTTTGTTCATATACACAAAAGGTCCCGGGTCGAACATGGTCCCGCGCGGGGCAATGGCAACCGTGGCGAGCGAATTCGTGCGGCCAAATGCCAGGGGGCGCGTCCCGTCAATGGGATCCACGGCAACGTCCACGTCGGGAGCGAGACCGTTTCCCACATTCTCGCCGTTATACAACATGGGGGCATTATCCTTCTCCCCTTCTCCGATCACGATCACCCCATTCATATCCACGGTTTGGAGAACGGTGCGCATTGCATTGACCGCCGCGCCATCTGCCGCTTCCTTATCCCCGCGTCCCATGAAACGGGCTGCTGCAAGAGCTGCCGCCTCGGTGACCCGGGCCAGTTCGAGACCCAGATTCCGCGTCGGCTCACGATGCATATTCATCGGCATAACCACCTCCTGTTATAAAATAAATTTTTGAATGATGAAATAGCCAATCGCCGCTCCCCAGATCCATGCATCGATGCGGTCAAAAAAGCCACCGTGGCCCGGGAAGATATTACTGGAATCCTTGGTTCTGCTCAAGCGCTTGATCATGCTCTCCCCCAGGTCGCCCAAAGGTGTCACAACGCCAATGATCAACCCCATCAACCCGCCCTTGAGCGGATCGATCAATCCGTAAAGAGGCTTCGGTCCCTCGGACGAGAAGGCATAGGCAAAAAAAGCGCCGACCAGAATGGACGTGAATATCCCTGCAAAATATCCCTCCCAGCTTTTTTTGGGACTGAGGCGGGGGGTCATTTTATGTTTACCATAGACGGAGCCAATCGCATAGGCGCCCGTATCGCTCGCAAATACGAGAGGCAGCACGATAAACCACCACCAGACTCCCTGGGGCAGCTGGCGCAGGTCCAGCAGATAGGAGCCGACCCAGCCCAGATAAACTATGCCCGCCACTGTAATCGCAAAATCGACCGCCGCCTGATCCCGGCCGCGCTCGAAGGCAAACAAGTGAACTGTCATGGCCATTAAAACGACCAGGACGAATAATGGAATGGCCCACTTTATAAAAAAGAAGCGTGCTGTGGCAATCACGAGCACGCTTAAAGTGGTAAGGAGCACATGTGGTTCATACTTGACCGCCCGGTATAAATGGGAAAACTCCCAGGCAGCGCCCACCAAAAAGATCGTGAAGACCAGATAATAAAAGACCCCTCCGTAGATGATCGCAGGCACGAGGATGGCAGCCATGGCGATTGCGGTCAGTGTGCGTTTAAGCATTCGATGCCTCGTACGCTTTTGAGGAGACTTTTCCAAAGCGGCGTTCCCGCGTGGCAAAGGTCTCAAGCGCGCGACGGTACTCTTCCTTGTCAAAGTCGGGCCAGTATGTGGGTGTGACGTACCATTCCGAATAGGCAGCCTGCCAGATCAGGAAATTGCTCACACGAAGCTCACCCGAGGTGCGGATGATCAAATCCGGGTCCGGCACACCGGCGGTATACAGGTAGCGGCTGACCAGCTCGTCGGTCACTTCTTCGGGCGGGATGCCATCCTTCATGATATTTTGAATGGCGTTGACAATTTCGTCCCGCCCGCCGTAATTGAAGGCAACATTTAGAATCAAGCGGTCGTTATTTTTGGTAAGCTCGATCGCATCGAGCACTTTTTCCTGCAAGGAGGGAGCAAGGCGCTCCAGACGACCGATATGCCGCAACTGAACGCCTTCCTTGTTGAGCTCGTCCAGCTCCCGGTCGATCACATCCTCCAGGATATACATCAGTCCCTTGACCTCCTCCGGCGGGCGGCCCCAGTTTTCGGTGGAAAAGGCATAGATGGTCAGATACTTCACACCAAACTCGACGGTTGCCCGTATGACGCGCCGCAGGTTTTCCGTACCGGCCTTATGACCGGCAAGACGCGGCAGCCGGCGTGAAATCGCCCAGCGCCCGTTTCCATCCATGATGATGGCAACATGTTGGGGTAGTTTTTCCGCAGGAATATTAAGAGGGGACTTTGTCATAATCTATGGATGTTATTCCGAGGAAGGCGCAGGACTGCGCCTTCTCCATAACGTGACTACACTTCCATAATCTCGGTTTCTTTTCTCTTGCCGACTTCCGCTATTTCTTCGATAAAGCGGTCGGTGAGCTTTTGGAGCTCTGCTTCTCCGCGTTCGAGCTCATCCTCGGAGATCAACTTTTCCTTTTCGAAATCGCGCATGTCGTTATGCGTATCCCGGCGAATGTTGCGGATCGCAACCCGGGCCTCTTCCAGGCGATGATGGACGTGTTTGACCAGGTCCCGGCGGCGCTCCTCCGTCA
>JBLNAU010000440.1:0-3946 GCA_050259515.1 Syntrophothermus sp. | reverse complement strand
GAAATCCATTGCCACCGGGGAATATAAACCTGCCGAAGCGGCGACGGAAGAAACCCCAACCGGTGAAGAGACGACTCCGGCTGCCGGGGAAGCCGAACCAGGAACCGGCGAGGAGGCTCCTTCTGAAACGGAAGCAGCTACGGCGAATAACGAGGCGGAAGAAAAATCTGAATAGATTGGAACTGTCCTGCGAAGGGTACCCTTCGCAGGATTGCTTACAGGTGCCGTCTCATATACCAGTTTGTCTTTTTTTAGAGGCTTGAAAACGATCCTGGACCGACGGCAAAATCCTGATAAAGTTTTAACAAAATTCCAACGTGGAAAAGGTATGATTGACAAAACGTAAAGGAGATAAGATGATCCCCAATTTCAATAATGTCATCCCGATGGTAATTGAATCTTCCGGCCGCGGTGAGCGCGCTTATGATATTTACTCGTTGCTCCTCAAGGAGCGCATTATTTTCCTCGGCACCCCGATCGATGATCAGGTTGCCAATTTGATCGTGGCGCAGCTGCTGTTCCTGAACCACGAGGATCCGGAGCGCGAGATCCAGATGTACATCAATTCGCCCGGCGGAGTGATCTACGCAGGCCTGGCGATCTACGACACGATGCAGATGATCTCCAACCCGATCAGTACCGTGGCTGTAGGCGTCACCGCTTCCTTCGGTACTGTGCTGCTGACCGCGGGTACGAAGGGCCGCCGCTACGCCCTGCCGAATGCGACCATCCATATGCACCAGCCCTTGGGCGGTGCACAGGGTCAGGCAACCGATATCGAGATCCAGGCCAAGCAGATCCTGCGCCTGAAAGCTCTGCTGCTCGGCATTATGGCCAAGCACACCGGCCAGCCCCTCGAGGTCATCGAGCGCGACAGCGATCGCGATTACTACCTCGAAGCCAAGGGCGCCGTCGAATACGGCCTGGTCGATCAGGTGCTCGAAGCGCCGGAGAAGGTCCAGTAGTTTGATGGCAGGATAGGGAAACAAAGAGGCCCGTTGAAAACAGCGGGCTTCTTATTTTTTGTATACCAAACTCAAGGAACAAGCCGGTACTTCTTGGGCGCTTCACAGGCCGGGCGTACTACCTCATCAGGGTATAATCGTCCCTCGCGAAGGGAAATTGAGAATGACCTTTTCCATTGTTGCCTGTGACCTTGATGAGCAAGCCTGGGGCGTAGCGGTTGCATCCAAATTCCCGGCTGTCGGAACGCTCGTTCCATTCGCCCGCGCCTCAGCTGGCGCAGTGGCGACCCAATCTTTTGCCAATGTATCTTTTGGCCCGCGTGGATTGGACTTAATGGCAGCCGGCATTCCCGCCCGGGAAGTCTTGCGGCAATTGTTGCAGGACGACCCCGATCGGGAGCTCCGGCAGGTCGGTCTCGTGGATGCACAGGGTAGCTCGGCCACCTTCACAGGAACAGGCTGTTTCGCCTGGGCGGGTGGCATCTCAGGCAACGGTTATGCCATTCAGGGGAACGTCCTGAAAAGCGAAAAGGTCGTCCCAGCCATGGAAAAGGCTTTTCTGAAGACAAGTGGCAGCCTGCCCCGGCGCCTTTTTGCGGCCCTGAGAGCAGGAGACCGCGCCGGCGGTGACAAACGCGGAAGGCAGTCGGCTGCCATGTATGTGGCCAGGCCCAACGGCGGATATGGCGGATACCTCGATCGCTGGATCGATTATCGTGTGGATGACCATGTAGATCCGGTTCCCCGGCTGGGAGAGCTGCTGGAGATGCATGAGCTGTATTTTGGCAAAAGCCCTGAGGCAGATCGCGTGCAGATCAAAGGCAGGCCATTCAACCAGCTCAGTGAAATCCTGCAGCGTGAAGGTTATTTGAAAAAAGGCAGAGATTTTAAAAAGGCTTTCAACGAATTGATCGGCAATGAGAACTTTGAAGAAAGAGCCGATCCGCAAGCAACCTGGATCGATAAGCCAGTCCTGAAATACCTGATCGGAAAGTATCGGAAATAATTTTTCCTTGTGGTGAAAATGTCCCCCTTAAATATCAAATCCCTCATCCTCGACATGGATGGAGTTATCTGGCGGGCGGATGCTCCCATCGGCGACCTGCCTGCGATCTTCAACCGTATCCGGGAGCGCGGCCTCAAGTTCCTTTTCGCGACCAACAACGGAACAAGAACTTCCGAACAATATGTCGCCAGGCTGGGCAACCTGGGTTTGCAGGTGGAACCCTGGCAGGTGATTACCTCCGCCCAAGCCCTGTCACACACCTTGAGCAGGAAGTTTCCCCGCGGCACCAAGATATTCATGATCGGCGGTGATGGAGTTCGCAAGGCATTGGATGAAAATGGATATGAGATTCTCTCCGTGGAAAACGCTCCCATGGCTGAGGCGTTCGTCATGGGCATCGACCCGGATATCACCTTCCAAAAGATGAGCGAAGCAACCTATCTTGTAAAAAGAGGAATCCCCTTTTACGCCACCAACCCCGATAAAACTTTTCCCACTCCAAGAGGTGAGATCCCAGGTGCAGGCGCCTGGTACTCTGTTATTGTCACTGCGACCGGTGTGCAACCGATCGTGGCAGGCAAGCCCTATCCCTTTCTGATGGAGCTGGGGCTGGAGAAACTGGGCAGCACCAAGGATGAGACTCTTGTTGTTGGGGACCGGATTGAAACGGATATCGCTGCCGGGCAGGCTGTCGGCTGTGCCACTGCCCTGGTTCTTTCGGGAGTCTCCACCCGGGAGCAGGCAGATTTATGGCGGCCGAAAATCGATATTGTTGCCAACGATCTGACAAGTTTAATAGAACAATTGGATCTTTAGGCCTTGCGAGGGCCGGTCGCCACGTCTTATAGTTTCATCACAAAACCTTCGCCAGGTGCCCAAATAAAAATGCTTATTTACGATTTAACTCTCGATGAATTAACCGATCTCTTAAAGGACGGGAACGAACCTGCCTACCGGGCAAAGCAAATCTGGCAGGGCTTATATCAACACCTATACAGCTCGCCTGAACAATTCACCAATCTTCCCAGATCGCTGCGCGAGAAGATCGCGGCAAACTTTACCTTCTTTCCTTTTCAGGTAAGAACCTACCTCGATTCATCAGACGGCTTTACAAGGAAGACTCTGTTTGAGCTGCCGGATGGAAACCTGATCGAGGCCGTGCTCATGCGCTATGGTGACCCAGCGGATAATCCACAGATCACCGCCTCCCCCACCGGTCGTGGCGCCAAAAATCGCCGCACGCTTTGTATCTCCACGCAGGCGGGCTGTGCCATGGGCTGTGTTTTTTGTGCCACCGGCCAGATGGGCTTTAAGCGCCATCTATCGAGTGGAGAGATCGTTGCCCAGGTCATGTACTATGCACAGATGCTGAAAGCCGTGAACGAATCGGTCACCAATATCGTCCTTATGGGGATGGGTGAGCCGTTTCATAATTATGACAATACCATGGCGGCAATCGACCGTCTGAACGATCCGGATGGGTATAGCTTTGGCGCCCGTCGGTTTACCATCTCGACTGTGGGCCTGGTCCCGCAGATCCGGCGCTTTGCAGACGAGAAGCGCCAGGTGAATCTTGCAATCTCCCTCCACGCGGCGGACAACGATGAGCGGCTGGCCATTATGCCGGTCAACAAACGATATAAAATCGAGGATGTCATTGACGCCTGTCGTTACTATGTAGCCCAAACGGGACGGCGTGTCACGTTCGAGTGGGCGTTGATCCCTGGGGTAAACGACACGCCTGAAGTTGCGAGAAAGCTCGCATCCCGCTTGAAAGGGCTTCTCTGCCACGTCAATGCCATTCCGCTCAACCCTACCACCGGTTATGCAGGCAAAGCAACAGACCGTACGCAGGCGGCGCAGTTCAAGGAAATCCTCGAGCAGGCGGGCATCCCCTGCACGATCCGCATGAGACGCGGCATTGACATACAAGCAGGCTGCGGCCAGTTGGCTGGTGGAGTTAAATAGCCGCATC
>JBLNAU010000439.1:0-4859 GCA_050259515.1 Syntrophothermus sp. | reverse complement strand
GCATGCTTCTCGAGGAAGAAGGAGTGGATGAAGGGCCTGTACCGGGTGTCGAGGTTGGGAAGGACCGGCCGAAAGTTGGATCATATCGTCCCCACCAGGTTGGGACAAATATCGGCCCGGTGAAGACGCGTCGGGTGCGGTTATCATAATCCTTATCCAGCATGGTCCATTCCAGGTTCTGGTCAAGGACTTGGCCTTTGACTTCGGGGGTACCTGCCTGTTCGACCTGTGCCCAGGCTTTCTCCATGATGTTCTTGTAATAGTCGATCGTCTCGCGGCGGCTAAAGCCCTTCATCTTGGCCGAGACTGATTTGACCAGATTGACCGACATGTCCTGTAAAAGGTTTCGGCGGATCTTGGGATCCGCCTCCTGGAATGCCTTGAGGAAATTCACTTCATATTCATTCAGGCCTTCAGGCAATGGGGAGGTAACCTCCACCTGCAGTGGGTCGCGCGAGACCACCCGGGCGGCATTTTTTTTGATCGTTCCAAAGAGAATCATCGTCATGACTTTATCGAGCGGCTCACCCAGCAGGATGGCTGCCTCGACTGCGGTCAACCCGCGTTTGATGCCGTGCCCTTCAATGGCAATGCGCGGGGGCAGATATTCCAGCTTGCGGCGATTATTTGCCACCACGTTAAAGATCGAGCCGCCAAAGAAAATGAACGGCAGGAAACAGAAGAAAAGCAGGCGGAAAAATACGCCGGTAAAGGCACCGATGTTTATCGGGAACGAAGATGGGGGCGCCTGGTATTCGGTCTGGATGCTCCCGGCGGGAATATACTTTTTGGGGAAGGAGGCGCCGAACTGATACTGCCTGGATCCATCCGCCTTTGGGTTATTCCAGGTATAGGTAATGCGTCCCTGAGCATCAATGCCCGCCTGAGGCTCGGACGGAAAGCCCGCAGGGGCGGAATGCCAGCGCGGCTCATTTGGCTGAATACCGGGCGGGAGGTGGTATATGACGGTTAGATCGGTGTTGCCGGTGATGACGTTGCTCTGGTAATACAGGGGAGCGAACACCGCACTCACATATTCGCTGTCCTTATCGTCTTTAAAGAGCACACCTGGGATCTTCCCCACCGAAACATGGACCGTCCCTGTCTCACCCGGCTGGATCGCATAGCGGCCCATCTCCACGGCGAAGCCGTAGCCCGCAGACCCCTGAAAATCGCTTGAGATATTGAGTGGATTCCCGTTGATATCAGCCTTGATCGTGCTGAAGTCAAAATTCTGATTGGGCATGCCCACGTCCACGAAATCGATCGAATGACCTCCGGGCTGGTTGGTGAAAGTCAACAGGTAGTTCAGTGACATCGTGCCGTCAGAATTCCAGTAGACGTTGACATCCTCCTTGTCCAGGGAAAAGTCATAGGATTGAGCGGCAGCCGGGATCACCAGCATGGCCGCGACGACAGCTACCAGGATGAAGATAAGTAATCTACGAAGCATTGAGTTCTCCTTTGCAGGCACCGGCTACCACTTCGGTTCTTCGACAAGCTGGTAGGTTGTTCCGCAGTAGGGACATTCAACCGTTGGCGCACCTGCGATCATCTTGACATTCTCCGCCTTGAGCGCGCCGCCGCAATTCTTGCATGTCATCTGTTCGATCTTTGTCTGTGCGGGCAGATCCACCTTCAAAGTGACGTTCGTATCGCCGGGGGCCTTCAAACGCTGGCTGGCAAACCAGATCAACCCGAAGCCAAACAGGACGCTCAGGGCGCCGCCGCACACCCATGTCCAGCCGCCGCCCTGGGCTCCACCGGCTCCCCAGACGAACAGAACACCGAAAAAGATCAGGATTGCTGCTGCAATGTACGCAATAATTTTCATCAGGAACCTCCTGCACTATATACGCATAGTCTACCCATTTCGTTGGAAAGGGACAATTGACATTTGTCTTGAAATTCTCCTGCCTTGGATGTATCGTATCTTCTTTGTTCGTTTCCTCAAGATCAAAAAGAAACCGCACAGACGCAGGGTTCACAGAGATTAAGTCTCCATGTTCCCCGCGTCTGTGCGGTTCTCAAAGGCAGCCTGATGGGTATTCGGTTTCGGCTGCTGTTATTCCTCGCGTTCCGTGACCGGCAGTTTGACGGGGAGATAATGCAGCGTATGTTTTGTAATGACCTTGGTCCGGTCCAATCCCTCGATCTTGGCGTAGAGATTGAGGGCCTGCGCAACCACCTGGTCCATGTTGTAATATTTGTAGGTGGCCAGCCGCCCGGCGAAATAGACGCCTCGTTTCTGAGCTGCCAATTTCTGGTAGCGGCTGTAGAGCTGGGCATTCTCCGGGCGCGGGATCGGATAGTACGGATCCCCATGCATGGTGGGATATTCATAAACCAGGGTCGTCTTGGCATGCTTTTGCCCGGTCAGATGCTTGAACTCGGTCACACGGGTATAAGGATATTCATTGGGATAGTTGATCACCGCCACCGGTTGGTGTTGCTCCTCATTGAGGGTTTGGAACTGGAACTGGAGCGAGCGATACGGCAGCTTGCCATACATGAAGTCAAAATATTCATCGACTGGGCCGGTGAAGATCACCTCCTTGAAAGCAACCATGTTGATCACTTCCTGGTAGTCGGTGTTGAGCATGATCTTAATATTTGGATGATCCAGCATTCTTTCGAACAGGCGCGTATACCCCTCCTGTGGCATGACCTGATAAATGTCGTTAAAGTAGCGATCGTCACGGTTGTAGCGGATCGGAACGCGCGAGGTAACAGACGCGTCCAGCTCCGATGGATCATAATCCCACTGCTTGCGGGTGTAGTTCCGGAAGAATTTCTCGTACAGCTCACGGCCCACCTTGCTGATCACTACATCCTCGGAGGTGATGATTTTTTCACGTGGCTCGGCAACTTTTTTGAAGAAATCCTCCAGCTCGAAAGCATTCAGATTGAGACCATATAATTTATTGATCGTATCGAGGTTGATCGGCAGCGGCAGGAGCTGGCCGTCCACACTGGCGAGCACCCGGTGCTGATATTGCCGCCATTCTGTGAATTGCGAAAGGTAGTTGAAGACCTCATGTGAATTGGTGTGGAAGATATGCGGTCCATATTTGTGGATCAGGATTCCTTCCGGGTTGAAATAATCGTAGGCATTCCCGCCGATATGAGGCCGGCGATCGATGATCAAAACCTTTTTACCGGAGCCGGATGCCAACCGCTCGGCCAATACACTTCCTGCAAAACCGGCTCCCACGATCAGATAATCGAAGGGCTGGATCTTTCGGGAAGAGGATCCGTTACCGTTGTTTCCTCCATTTTTTTGAGGCTCCAGATTGACCGCAATGCTTGGAATGGTTGCCTCGGGATGCTTGACAGCCTTTTCATCATTTCGTTGTTCCTCCTCCTCCTTGGAAGCCATGCTGGATTCGATCAAGGTCATCATCTTTTTCCAGGTATAGTCCCAGGAGTTCTGGGAAAGCTGCTGGTCAACTTTGGAGAGCCATCTGGCCGTATCCTCCCTTTTCCTCTGCAGGATGTTTTGTATTGCATTTTCAAACTCGGCTGCGGTGCCAGCGATCGAAACGAGGTTTTGCTTGCCGTACGGATTGATAACATCCCGTATGGGCGAGGAGACGACCGGCTTTCCACCGGCCAGGTATTCTGGGATTTTTGTTGGGCTGATGAAGCGGGTTGAATCGTTCAATGCAAAGGGCAGCAGGGCGACATCCCAATTCGCGAGATATTTGGGAAGCTGATCGTACGTCTTCATCCCCAGGTAATGGATATTTGGGAAATTCGGCAGGCTTTCAGGGTCGATCTTGACCACCGGTCCCAGCATTACCATGTGCCAGTTCGGCCTGGCCTGGGCCAGCTCGGAGAGCAGGTCCAAATCCATGCGCTCATCGATCACACCGAAGAAACCCAGGCGCGGGTGGGGGATGTGGGCCTGGTCCGAGGGATCCTCCTGTTCCTTGCGTGCCTGTTCGAAGTGACGGGCATCGATGCTGCTCGGGAAAAGGTAGACATTGTCATAGCCGTTTTTCTTGCCTTCATACAGGGTTTGCCCGCCGGTAAAGATCAAATCTGCCCGGCTGATGAGTTCCTGTTCCAGGTCTCTCAATTTGGCTGGTGCCCCACGGAACAATGACAGCTCATCCATGCAGTCATAGACGGTCAATGCCGGTTCCAGATGGCGTGAGAAATTGAGCGCCATGGGGGTGTAGTACCAGAGAATGTACTCGTTAATTTCGCGGGCAAAAAACTGGTCCACAAGATCCCGCATGGCTGTATTGGTTTCCTCTTCATTCAGACCAGCAGGCAACTGGGGTTTTACAACGACAACGCCAGACGGATCCTTTTCCAATTTCATGTGGGTGGGGCCATTCGACGGCTCCGGTTCTTCGATAAAGAATACTCTTCGTTCGCGTGCGGAGCGGCTCATCAAATGCTGCGGCCGCTGGTATACAAAATTCCAGCGTAAATGAGAAAAGCACACCAGATCCATCGTTCCCGTCCCTGAATCCTGCGTCTCTTGATTTAAGTGTTTGTCTGTCATTATTTCCTACTTCTATTCATAAATTTTGGGTGCCCATCCGTATGACTGCTCCCGCCGGGCGAGGCCGCGGCAGAGTTCATAGATTTCCCTCCCTACAAGCAGAGGACTGTTACCAGGATTAACGAATCACTGCTGATTTGTGATAGCCTGGAATTGATCGCTTATCAGGTTTTATTGATCTCGATCAGGGAACTGGGATCTGAAATCTTCCTTCACCATAGCCAGTTCATAGGTGGAATATAGGACCCTTGTACTAGAAGTATAAGTTGTACAGTCTTCTTGAACAATAGGGGAAGTTAGATAGCATATTAGTGTATTCCCTAATATGGGTTTAAGCCGTAGA
>JBLNAU010000438.1:0-4236 GCA_050259515.1 Syntrophothermus sp. | reverse complement strand
CAGAAATGTTATTCTATCTTTCGTACTTTTAAACGTAAACCCTTAACTTCGACGACCTCCACCCGGTCTCCCTTACCGATCTTTTCGGACCCGGGGATGGGCTCCGCAGTCCAGGTTTCCGATCCGACCTGGACCTGGCCGCCTGTTTCCCCGAGCAGGGTGCGTGCCGTTCCGGTTCTCCCGATCATCGACTCAATCCCCATCCGGTTAGGCACAACCATGGCGCGCAGTCCGATCATCAAAATTCCGAAGAACACCAGCCCGAGGAAAACTCCGAACACAACGATCAGAGGCACCGAGACACGCTGGAATTGAGGCACGCTCGCCGAGTTGAACAGGACCAGCGCCCCGATGATGAAGGATGCCACGCCGGCGGTGGTCAGGGCGCCATGGGTGGGCGCCTTGATATCGAGAATGAACAAAACAAAGGCTGTCAGCAGGAAGATAATTCCAAACCAGTTGACCGGCAGGATGCCCAAGCCATAGGTGGCGAGGGCGAGACAAACCACCCCGACAAATCCGGCCACCCAGCCGCCCGGGCTGGAAATTTCGATCAGCAGAGCGGTCGTTCCGATCGACAGCAGGGTGAAAACGATGTTCGGATTGGTGAGCATCATCAGGAACTGCTCGATGAAGGTCATCCCGAGAGGTTGCGTGGCTGCACTGGCAGTATTCAGGATCACGTCTTTATTGTTTACATGCACGGTGAAGCCGTCCAGCGCCTCGAGCAGGTCGTCCACGTTGTCCACGACGAAATCCACCAGGCCGGCATCCCGGGCTTCCGAGGCGGTTGCAGCTTTGGCGTTGTCGATCATCGACTCGGCCAGGGCGAGGGCCTTTTGCCCGCGCGGCGCCACGATGTCGCGTATGGCCGCCTTGGAGGCATTCGTGGCTTTTGCCCGCTCGTCCGAGGTCAGGTTTTCGCCGGAGGAGCTGATGGGTGTGGACGCTCCAATGACCGTTTCAGGGGCCATGGCGGAAGCATGCGCCGCGACCGTGATCAGGGCACCGGCGCTGCCTGCAATGGCATTTTTGGGTGCCACATACACGACGACCGGCACAGTACTGGCGCGCATGGCCTTGATGATGTTCAGTGTGGTCAGCAGGTCCCCGCCCGGTGTGTTGAGCTGGATGATCAGAACTTCGGCCTTCCGCTTTTCAGCGGTCTCGATGCCGCGCTTGATGTAATCGAGCATGGGCGGCATGACCGGGCCATCTGCAGTCATCACGAGTGCAAGCGGCTGGTCGCTCTGCGCATGGATCGATTGAAAGGTCCCCAGCAGGGCAGCCAAAACAATGAACAACAGGCCGAGCTTTTTCACAAAATTGATTATAACTCCAAAGCACAGGCGGCCCGCCGGCCGCCTGTATTTTAGAATAAACCCTCAAGATATTGCCGGGTGCGCTCATTTTTGGGATTGTTGAACACTTCTTTTGCGGGGCCGGCTTCGACCACTTCGCCCAGGTACATATAGATGACATAATCGGCAAGGCGCTTGGCCTGCCGCAGGGTATGGGTGACGATCACGGTGGTGTATTGTTTTTTCAGCTCAAGCAGGCGCTGCTCGATGTTTTGCGAGGAGATTGGGTCGAGGGCTGAGGTGGGCTCGTCGCCCAGGATGATCTCCGGTTCGACGGCCAGGCCGCGGGCCAGGCACAGACGCTGCTGCTGCCCGATGGAGAGACTGGTGGCGGGATCGTGCAGCCGCTTATCCACTTCCTCCCACAGGCCGGCGATCTCCAGATAGTGGCGAACCGCATCTTTGTATTCCCTGCGGTCCTTTCTCATCCTGTGGATCTGCATTCCATACACCACGTTGTCGTAAATGGACATGGGCAGCGGCGAGGGGCGCTGGGCAAGCAGCCCCACCACCTTGCGGACCTCGGTGACATCCACGTCGCTGTTGTAAATATTTTCCCCGTCCACCAGCACTTCGCCGGTAATTCTTGTGCCATCCGTCAGCTCCAGGAAACGGTTAAATGTCTTGAGCAGGGTTGTCTTGCCACATCCTGAAGCGCCCATGATGACGGTGATCTGCCTTTTGGGAATTTCGATGTTGATATTTTTCAGGGATTGGTTCTTCCCATAGTAGGCGTTGAGATTATTGACTTGAATATGTGCGTCCATTGGAGGTTCCCTTTATTTGACCGTGTACTTACTCAAACGGGAGGCGGCGAAACGCGATCCGAAACTGACCAGCAGTACGATGATTGTCAGGATCAGTGCGGCTGCATAACCGCGCTGCTGAACCTCCGGGTAGGGTGAGCCGAGCTGAAAAAATACAGCCAGCGGGAGGGTGGCGGTCGGGCGCAGCAGGGAGGTGGGCAGGCGGTCGGTGTACCCGGCTGTAAAAAGGACCGCGGCCGCATCCCCGATGCCGCGGCCAAAGGCGATCAGGACGGCGGTGACAATGCCGGGCAGCATCTGGCGGGTCACCACCTTGAGCGCCACCTCGTATTTGGTGGAACCCAGGGCGAGGGCGGAATGCTCCAGGTCGGCGGGCATGCGGCGGATGACTTCGTCCATGGCGCGGGTCATGATCGGCAGCTCAACCAGCGCGATGGCGATGATCCCGGCCAGCAGGGAGGCACGCAGGCCGATGGCGATCATCAATGTGAAGCCGAAAGCGCCATAGACAATGGATGGAATACCCCACAGGATATCCAGCGACAGGCGGACATAATTCCCCCATCTCGAATCACCGGCATATGCTTTCAAGTAGAGGGCAATGGGCAGACTGATGACGATGGCCAGAAATGTCGCGCCTGCCGCCAGATAAAGCGAGCCGAGGATCGCATTCAATATGCCGCCCTCCTTGCCCATGTAAAATCCGCCATGAGGGATATCCGTGATCATTTGCCAGTTAAGGGCGGGCAGGCCGCGCGAAACTACGGTCCATAGGATCAGGCCGAGTGCCGCGGCCACGACAATCAATGAGACGCGCATGAGGGTCTTTATGAAAAGCTCGGTAAGATGGCGCCTCTGCCAGTGCTTCTTTTTCATTTTCATTTTCGCCTCAATATGATCCGGTGCAGGATCAGTTGGGAGATCAGGTTAAAGATCAGGATGACCACCAGCAGGATAAGCGCTGCACCGAGCAGGGCCGCGTCATAGAGCGGGATCGACATCATATCCCCGTAGTTGTTGGCGATCAGCGCCGGGAGGGGATAGGCTGAGTCGAAGATGGAGGTGGGAACCTTGGCAACGTTCCCGACCACGATCAGCACCGCGATGGTCTCGCCCAGGGCCCGGGATGCCCCGAGCACGACCGCTGCCAGGATCCCCGGCCTTACCTGGGGATAGACCACGTTGCGAATGGTCTGCCACTGGGTGGCGCCCACCGCCAGCGACGCCTGTCGGAGGTCATTGGGCACCGTGGCAAACACTTCATAGACAATGGAAATAATCAGCGGGGCGATCATCACGGCCAGGACGATCCCCGCTGCCAGGATCCCGAACCCGGTCGGCTGGTTGACCCTCAGGATCGCAATGGAACTGAACCAGCGCTCCGCAAAAGGCAGCAATTCCTGATCAATGAACGGGACGATGGCGAGCAGCCCCCATACACCATAGACAACCGGAGGGATCGCCGCCAGGACGTCCAGGATGGGCCTGGCAAAGGCACGCGTGCTGGCTTTGGCATATTCGGCAAGATAGGTTGCCACCAGCAGGCATAGCGGCACCGATAGAATGATGCCCACAACCGTTACCCATATCGTGCTGACGATAAAAGGCCAAAAGCCAAATTTTGCTGCGCTGGGCTGCCAGACCTGTCCAAATATGGAGTCAGATATGCTGTATGTGCTGATGATCGGCCAGGCGCGCAGGAACAGCATGACGGCAATGACGGCAATCAACGCCACGGGTAGGAGTGTAATGATAAAAAATGCCCGCCGCGCGGCCTGGTCGCGCCGGTTGCGGGGCGCGGCAGAAGGCCGGCTGAACCGGCCTTCTGCTTTCAGGATATTTTCACTTGTTAGAGTTTGGTCTGATGGGCTCATTTAAGTTTTGCGAGCGACTCAGCCTGTTGCTCTGCGGTCAGGGGGACATAGCCGGCCTGTTCGAGGTATTGCTGTCCATCGGTCAGGATCCACTGGATGAAGGCCAGTGTAGTGCCGGTGGGTTTGCCCTTGGTGGCCAGGTTCTCGAAACGGGCCGGGGGAGAGGGATAGGTGCCGTTTGCAACAGCTTTGAACGCATCCTCCTTTACCTTGTAGATTTCATCGGCATCTGCC
>JBLNAU010000437.1:0-2564 GCA_050259515.1 Syntrophothermus sp. | reverse complement strand
GGCGTGGTGGATCTTGTTCTCCAGCCTGCTGCGCTGGTCCGGGACATCTGCAGAAAATTTGCAGGCATGCATTTGGGCGTGGATGTGGGCCAGAATGCGGGCATAGGCCAGTACCCTCCATGGTTTACGGTGGATCAAGTCCATCATGGAATCGCCGGTTACGCGCTCGTAGATCAAGCCATTACGGCCATTCGTCTGAACGATCCCGCCAACGGCCGGCGCCTTGACTCCACTGGCATGGACTGCACGCGCAATGGCCTGTTCATACTCGATGTTCCCCAGGTCAAACCAAGTATGGAAAAGTTTGAGGATGTGGTGGTCATCCCAAAGATAGACATCCGCAGTTCGTCCTTGAGCGAGAGGTTGTTTGAATACAAACATGAAAACCTGAAAAATCAGCCTGGCTGAAAGATCTGTCAGAATCTCTTCGCAGGGTTATGGATTAACTACTTACAAACTCTTTAATGATCCGATAAAACTTTTCAGGCTCCTCCACCAGTGGAAAATGGCCCGAATCTTCGAAGATTTCCAGGCGGGCATTGGGAATGTGTTTCACCATTTCCTCTGCCATGGCTACGTTCGTGATGAAATCGTGCCGGCCGACGATGACGAGGGTGGGCACGGTGATCTTCGACAAGTGAGGCCGGAGATCCATGCTGCCTGCCTCCTGGTCATTGAAGGTCTTAAGAGGCGCCATGCGTACTGGTAGGTCTTTTGTGCGCTCGTGGTAGGCCTCTGCCCGGGCATCGAACCTCTTGAAATAGAACTTCATTTCCTCGGCCCACAGCCGCGCCATGTCTTCATCGGTCTGGTAGTTGCCGTCCCACTCGGCTTTTAAGGCTGCAAAGGATCGATCGAACCAGGGCTCATTCCTGAACTCCTGGACGGCGGCTTCGATGTCACTGAGGAATTCTCCGAAATAGGCCGACGTCTCGAACAGGATCAATTTTGATAAAGAGCTGGGATACGTGAATGCGAATTGCTGTGCCACCATGCCGCCATGCGACCAGCCCATTACGATCGGTCTCTCCAACCCCAGATGGATGCGTAGGGCTTCGACATCCGCCGCATAGTCGGCTAACAGATAGGCGTTCCCCTCTGCCGGCCCTGAAAGACCCGAGCCGCGCGGGTGGATGGCAACGATCGTCACGAAGTTGTCAATCTTTGCAAAATCATCCCAATCCCGGGCATCCATTCCAGGACCTCCCGAGTGGGCGATCATCACCGGCCCTGAGCCGCGGACCGTATAGTGGATTTTTACATGGTTGAGCTCTGCATCGTATTCGCCCGGCTGGAGCTGAGTCATTTTATCTCCTTGTTCGGTAAAAGCATTATACACACAATAAAAAAGCGAGTGGAAATCTCCACTCGCCTGTTCGATCGAAAAAGAACCAGTCTAGTTGCCAGTCACGGCAAACCAGTTGCCGCCGGGGCTGGTGATAAACACGATGGGGGCAAAACATGGCTGGGGCAGGACCAGGGTTGCTTCAATCGAGGCATCTCCACCTCCTTCGGATGCAAGTCCGACGGTGGCCGGGAAGGCATCGGTCGAAATGTTATGAGGCAGGCCGTCGCTGCCGATACAACTGAACACTGCTTTGAAGGAGGCCACTGTGTTTTTGCCCACGTTCGGCCCCGCCGCAAAGACCAGGCCGTCGACTTGGACTTCCAGCTTGCCGCTGGCTTTGAGCTCCCCTGTGGCGGATGTCAGCGTCCAGGGCAGGCCACCGGCGTTGATCCCGCGGAATGCCGCGGCCGCCTGGGATCCGGTCAGAGTAGAGGGAACACCCACCATCGTGTCAAACTCAAGAAGCTTGGGTTCCTTGGCGGTCGCGGGGGAAGCCGACCCGGCAAAGAAGGCACTTAACAGCATCATGGATAGGGAAATAAGCAGCAGCTTTTTCATTTAGTCTCTCCTGTTCTGGATTAATAAGTTGGGTTACTGTCTTCTATTTCCTTATACGCCGTGGCGTGAGATTTTGGATGTGGAATGCAGGCAAATCATCCCTGAAAACTTGGATCCGGATTTTGCGTGAATCGAAACGAAATCCGGAGGCAGGGGCAAAAATTCGGTACAATGAGCGTGTGACTGACCCCAACGATACCGAACTGGTAGCCCGCATAGCAAAGGGAGATGAGCGTGCGTTTTTAATGTTATACGACCGTCACGCAGCCCGGGTCCATGCATTAACCCTGCGCATCCTAAGCGACTCCATGTTGGCGGAAGAGGCCACACAGGACACCTTTCTTAAATTGTGGAGCCGTGCCCGTCTTTTCGTGGACGAGCGGGGTTCCCTGCTCTTCTGGCTGCTGACCATTGCCCGGCGCACCGCCCTCGACCGTTTAAGGCTGGAGGCACGCCGGCCGATGCTATCGGACTCGAATGACCCGGACGACATCTGGCAGGTGCTTCCCGATCTTGACAGCCTGCCTGAGGAGGCCCGCTGGCGAAGTCTGCACTTTGCGGTGCAATCGCTCCAGCGCGAGCACCGCCAGGTCATTGAGCTGGCGTATTACCAGGGTCTCAGTCAGAGTGAGATCGCCGAGGTCCTGGGCTGGCCTCT
>JBLNAU010000436.1:0-7127 GCA_050259515.1 Syntrophothermus sp. | reverse complement strand
AGTTGCCATTACTGTCGGCGAGGGCATAGAATAAATTATTATCGCTCGCCCAGGTCATGATCACATGATTGGCAGAATCGGTTGTGACCGAAATATAATCCCAGCCTGGGCTTGCATAATTCAGTGCTACGGTAGGTCCACCAACGACAGCATACGAAGAGTTAAGGATGAGAAGTTGAACACCGGAAGCACTGACCGAGGCAACAGCAATTTTCCCGCTTGGCAGGAGGACAGAGTCCGAGCTCCAATCATAGGTGCCGTCACCCAGGGCCGTTTGTGTCTTAACAATGGCTCCACGGCTGTTCAGGACCGCATAGTAAGGGCCATGGTCGGATGAAAAGCTGGACCATGTGATGAACACCTTGCCGCCTGCCAGGCTGGTGAGACTGGGTGTACGGCTCATGCCATCCGCCGTCAGCGGCGTTGGGGGAACGGCAAATCCCCCGTTATTGAAAAGGACTGCATACCAGATATCATCCGTCCAGGCGGATGAGGCTGGTTCTCTTTCCTCCCGCCAGGCGACGACGAAGCGGTTGTCATCGGTGCTTGCAATCGTCAAATCAAAATAATTGGGAACATTCAAAGTATCATTCGTGGCCCAGATCCAGTTATTCGTCAGGTTGGTGGGCCCCGTCAGCAAACTGCCACTGGCAGTCATAGTGGCAATGTAGATGTTGTGGTTGTACGTATCTGTTGAATAATCATAAATGTAGTGAGTCCAAATCGCTGCAATGGTTCCATTCGGTGCGATCGCTACAGAAACATCGTTGTCGCGTGTATAGTTCAATGCACTTGAATTGTTGGTTAATTTCCCAGCCGGAACCGATATACTGCCATTATGGTCAAGGATCGCATATTCGACGTCACTTACACTCGTATAGCCGTTATAGTAATAATTCGACCACGCGTAGAAATAATCACCCCCTGGCGAGCGTGTCACGGCAAGATGATAGCCTTCAGGATTGTCCGAAGTGATCTCATAACTATGTGTCCCGGTTGGATGAGCGGTGAGAAAACTCATATTCCCATTTGTCCAATCCTGGAACACATTCGCAAAGGCAGCCGGGATCGTCATCGTGCGCTGCACCGTCTGGGTCTTTGAAGGATTGAGGGAGGAGGTGGCTGTTATGGATGCAATCGCGCTGCTGCCGGTCTGTGTCCCCATGGGGGCATCAAATCTTGCGATCACGACAGCGGATTTACCCTGTAAAACCGGCCCGGTATCAACAACCGAATCGCCATCTGTATCGATCAAGGGATTCACACCATTGGAAAAATACAGAGTGCCCGGCCACGGAGAGACGGTCGCAAGGTCATAGGTATCCGTGCCAAGGCCGCCGGTGTTCGTGATCGTGATCGTGAATTCTGCCTGGCCGCCAATACGGGCAAACTGCCCTTCCTCCAAAGGAGAGACCAGCAAACGTGCTGCAGGTGCGGGATAGAGGAAGCGCACGGCCGTCTGATTGATGAAATAGGAGTAATATGGCAGTCCCTGGTATCCGAGACTGTCTTCTATTCCACGGGTGCAATTCCCACAGTAGCCCGGTGTTGACTTATATTGAAAAACAATATCGCCATTTTCATAAAGAATTGTTTCAAAGGTAAATGGCAGCGATCCACCCCACAATTCAACATCCCGCCATTCCACCACGTAATAACGATTCGGTGCCACTCCACCGCTCGAGTAGTAGATTGCGCCTGAATTAAAGCCATCGCCAACCGTAAAGTCATCCCAAAGGGGGGCGATGAAGTTGTTGGGATATGCGCCATTGGGAATGGGGGTCCCGCCCCAATCATAACTTGGCTGCCCGAAGGTGATCAGGCCATTCGTGCTGAAGTAGAGCTGGGTCTGTGTCATTCCATAGAATGGAAAGTTGAAGCCAATATTCATGGGACCGGAGGCTTCGTCATCCCCGACCACCCCGCTGTTTATGCCGGCCGGAACCCAGTAATACGCAAATGCATCATCCAATGTATAGCCAAAGCCATCCGGACCAATAACCGCTTCTGGAGCAGCAGGCTTCTCACTTACAGGAGACTCCTCCTTTTTTATGAGCTCCTTATACACCTTGACGCACTCGGCCGACAGGGACTGCAAAAGAGTATGATCCTTTAGATAGGCACGATCGAACGCCGGGCATCGAGGGGTTTTTTCTTCGGGGTTGCTTTGTGCTCGTGCCGTTCCCCCCGGTGTGGTTAATAGACTGATCAAAACGAATACAGTGAACAGCACCATAAGTTTTCGTTGCATGAGATCCTCCTTGTATGGTACCTAAATGAATGGATGATTTTTTCCTGGGTCAATCAGACAGACCTGGCTTTTTCTTCGTTGACTTTTTTAATGATCCAAGTTTCCTCAATAATCCCACTCCTGACTACAAAAATAGACAACTTAATTTTAGCCAGGCGTAGAAAGCCGCTCTAGTGCCATTTGTCACTTCTCAATTTAATTTTTGGACCGGAAAGGTTACAACATTTTGACGAATAAATCACCTGGTAATCCAAAAAATGCTGCACGCTCCTTAATCAATCAAAAAAGTATGATAAGAATAAAGACCGGACAGATAAAATAAAAAGACGAGGCAGGTGGTTAAAACCTGCCTCGTCTTTTCTAATAAGGAAGCAATTCTTATGGGGTCGGAATCCCAAAAGTTCTCACGAGGAAAACAGCCATCTGATCGCGCGTGACCGCCTTGGCCGGACAATAGTTGCCACCTCCGCAGCCGCCGGTGATCTGCTCATTTGCCAGTTGTTCGATGAAGGGAGCCGTAAAATCCGCCTGGGGAACATCCAGGAACATGCCGGTGGCTGAAGGCGGTGCATAGGTTGAGCCGTGTTCCGCCCGCAGCAAAAAGATCGCCATCTGGGCCCGGGTAACCGAATTTCCCGGGCAGTACTTGCCTCCGCCGCAGCCGCCGGTGATCCCCTCATTCGACAACTCCTCGATCCAGGGGGCAAAAAAGTCAGTTTTCGGAACATCTGAGAACAGCCCCACAGCCGCGGGCGGTGAATAGGCCGAACCGTGCTTGGCTCTCAACAAAAAGACAGCCATCTGGGCCCGATTGACAGTTTTGGTGGGACAGTACATCATCGGCGAGGTATTGCAGCCCCCGGTCACGCTGGCGTTGTACAACCCTTCGATATATTTCCACGACCAGTACGTTGTGGGGACGTCGGCGAAGGTGGTGCACACATACATCTTGATATTATCCACCCACCAGCCCTGATCAGCGACCGCCTCATCCAGACCCATCCTCCAGCGGAACGAAACCGTGCTGCCAGCCAGAGGAGCCAGGTTCAGGCGGGTACTGATATACCCGTGACTGTGATCCACGAACGCGGAGCGACCTGATAGTGGATTCCCTGCGCCTGCATAAACGGTGCCGTTATATCCGTTGTAATCCATCAGAGGGCCGGCATCCAGCCAGGTGGATCCGCCGTTGGTCGTGTACTCCACCACCCCTCCATCAAAGGTGTAGAAAGTGCTCTGATCGTACCCCGACTCAAAACCATAAGCCTGGGCAAAATGCAGGTAGGCGTTGGCCGGTACTACAAATGAAGCCAGTTGTGCCCGGGCGTCTGTGATTTCTTCCGGTGAATCCGCGGCATACAGGGAGTGATTTCCCGATTGAGCATAAGGGCCTATCACTGAGTCGATCTGCCAGCGGGGCTGGGACCCGTTCTGGAAGGTCCAGTTCCCCGTCCCATTCTCGAGATCGTCTGCAAAGATCACTGCCGGTGTTTTTTGGGTGCAGAGCGGAGCCTCGGTGTTAAAGTTCGGCTCCGGCTGGGCGTTCATCTCCACGGCATCCAGGGCGTCCTTGACCTCATTACAATCACCGGCGGTGATCCCCTTTTGACCGATCAGGTTTGAGCAGGCCTTCTGCAAGGCATAGTAAAGATCCGAGTAATCTGCGCCCGACACCAGAAGGTTCGTTTGAGCTTCATAATAGATGGCAAGCGTCTTGGTCCAGCCGAGAGGCGAGATTGTCTTACCGTTGAAACTATCGCCATCCACCATTAAATAAACTGCCTTGTTATTGACGCCACTATTGAAATGAACCCCGCCGTTATCATCCGAACCGGTATAGTAATAAAAGCTGGATATCCTATCCGGGTCTGAAAAAGAGGGCGGATTGGCCATATTGCGAAGACTGCCCAGATTCGTGACGTCTTCGCCAATATACCATTTCACGCCGCTCGAATCGCTGCCAAATCCATCTGTTTGATCGTAATACTCGCCCCACACGTCTGAAAAGGATTCATTGATGGCTCCGGACTGATAATAATAGAACAGGTTGGATTCATACTGGGTCACGCCGTGGGTCAGCTCATGCGCCACTACATCATCCCCAAAGGGCCAGCCTGAGGCATCGCCATACACGATCTGCACGCCATCCCAGAAAGCATTGTCAAAAGGACATTCTGCCGGGTCACAGTAATGCACGGTGGAAATGATCGCCATCCCGTTATTATCGAGGCTGTTCCGATTATGCTGGGTGTTATATAGATTAAATGTACCAAGCGCATAACGCTGGGCAGCATCGGCATGGGCATCGATTCCGTTCGTACAGTTGGGTTGCGCCTGTGTGCATAAAAATGTACCCGGTAGTGCAGAGCCACCGTTGGCCGTATAGGTCAGCACCTGAGGGGTAAAGGCCAATAAGGCGGAAGAACTGGATCCAGCCGGGGTATTGGCCAGTTCTTTGGATGAAGAAGTGCGAACAGTATTTCCGCCTCCGGAATGCCAGGCGGTATCGATCTGATTAAAATGCAGACTGATGTTGCCGCGCTGGGCACCGACCAGTACCAGCTCGCGGATCGGAAGAGCGCTGTCCTTTGGGGTGATCTCCATGCGCCAGACCAGCTCTGCCGGACGGCTGCTCGTCTTCAACAGGCTCTCATCAAAGATCCAAAGCTCAGGAGTCGAGGCTTTGAAATCGGCGGGATTCTTTTGATACCACTTTGCCAGGCCGCTCAGGGCCGTCTGACGCGCCTGTTCCGCATCGATCGCCGGCTGGGTGGAAAGTGAAAGTCCCTGTGAGATCTCTCCATTCATGGAGTAAAGATCACCATCCTGGTCTGTATTTACGATCAGCTCACCTGCCATGACAGGGACGCCGTCATATTTCTGCTGGTAACGGACCATCATCTTCCCATTCCCGTCCTGCTTCCTTTTCGTTTCGGCCAGCTCACGCTCGGGATTTTTTAAGCCGAATACCTGGCCATACTGCCGGGCAAGCGCCATGCCTGGATCCTGCGGCCGCATGGACTGCCCGAGCGCTTTGGAACCAGGAAGCGATCGTCCAGCCTCCGGCACAATAAAACTGACCCTGTGACTCGCACCGTTGACGAGGCGCTTCAGGCCATCACTGCCTTGAGCCTGCACGGGAGCCGGCTGCCTGATGTTCAGGAATAAGATGGCCAGGATGGCAAACATGGATGACACTCTGGATAAAATTCTATGGTTTAGCATTTGTATTCTCCACTTGCAGCATTGAATAAATTCTTCCCAAAGGAATATGAAAAGAATAGCCATTTTACAAGTGAGAGTCAATACAAATACCCTTGCATTTTAGTTGTGCTTTTATGAGTCGCTGATGGAAATCAAAACCGGGCAGGAAGTATTCCCGCCCGGTTTACGTTCTGGGCAAATTCGAACGTTACGGTAAAGTAAAAGCTCTCACCAGGAAGATCGCCATCTGGTCACGTGTGACCGCCTTGGCCGGACAGTAGTTGCCTCCGCCGCAGCCGCCAGTGATCCCCTCATTCGCCAATTGTTCGATATACGCCGCTGTAAAGTCGCTTGCAGGTACATCCAGGAACACGCCGGTCGCAGCGGGTGGCAGGTAATCTTTTCCATGCTCCGCTCGCAACAGGAAGATCGCCATCTGGGCCCGGGTGACCGGGTTATTCGGACAGTAGTTGCCGCCGCCACAGCCGCCGGTAATACCGTCCTTGGCCAGCTGCTCGATCCAGGGAGCTGCTGGATTACTTATCGGAACGTCTGCAAAAGTACCTGTGGCAGCAGGCGGCGTGTAATTTGCGCCGTATTTCGCTCGTAGTAAAAAGATCGCCATCTGCGCCCGGGTGACGGTATTGCCCGGACAATAGTTAAGCGGGCTGGTGGTGCATCCACCGGTAATACCGGCATTGTATAGCCGCTCGATGAAACTGGAGGCCCAATAAGAGGCCGGCACGTCGCCGAATACGGGGAGCTTCTTCCAGATTCTAAAACCTGTGGCAGAATTTTCAACACCCATGTAGAGGCTGTTATTGAAGATTGTTGTCGTATTCGACCACAAGGTACTTCGATTACTGGCACTGCCAAAGCCGTCCGGGTTTGCCTGTGTCCAGGTGGTCCCGTTGGTGGAGCGCCAGACCTCCAGACCTGTAGCAGCGTTATTCAAGCCGGCATATAGAGCCCCATTGTATACATAAAGCGATTCCAGCTTGTCGTTGTTCAGATCGCCAAAGCCATTCTTCATGACGGATGTCCAGGTTGTTCCATTATTGCTACGCCAGAGCTGCGCGCCGGTGACCGCATTGTGGGTGCCCACATATAAGTAACTTCCATAAATGGCGAACCCGCCAACCAGGTCATTGTCCGCAGAGCCAAAACCGCTGTTGTTGACCTTGGTCCAGGAGCCGGTGTTTCCCGTTGTGCTGCGCCAGATTTCCGCGCCGGTAGCCGGGTTCTCAACCGCCGCATAGAGCGCTCCATTGAACTCCTTCAAGCTGGTGACGCAGTTATTATCGGTTGTGTTGAGACCGCCAGTGACAACCTGCGTCCAGGTTCCGCTGTCACCCGTGGCACTTCGCCAGATCTGAACGCCAGGTGCATCCGCACACGTACCCGCATACAAGTTGTTGCCAAAGGTGGTAAACGCAGCCATGCCACCGGTATTGACGCCCATTCCATTCCCTGTAATTTGAGTCCAGGTGCTTCCATCGGAGGTACGCCATAGCTGTCCTGCAGCCCCAATCCCATTCCAGCCTGTGCCGGCATAGAGTTTTCCCTGGAATACAGTCATCCCAATGACACCAGGATTGGTATCAGGCAAACCAAAACCGCCTGTCATGGCAGGTGACCAGCTCACACCGTCGCTGGTCCGCCAGATGCTTAC
>JBLNAU010000435.1:0-3567 GCA_050259515.1 Syntrophothermus sp. | reverse complement strand
GCCGTTCGACAGGTTCTTCACCACCACCTGTCCCTTCGCATCCTCCTCCGGGCCCAGGACCAGGACCGCCTTCATTTTCATTTTATCTGCGAACTTGAACTGCCTGGGCAGCTTCGCCACCTCGGGATAAACCATCACATTCAGGCCCGCTTTACGCAGCTCGGTTGCCAGTGCCAGGGACTTGAGGAGATAAGACCCATCGAACACGGTCACCAGCACCGGCGCAGGGGTTTGAGCAAATTCGGGCAGAAGGCTGTTCTCCTTGAGAACGATGCCGATCACCACATCCCCCATGGCAAAGCCCATGCCGGAGAGCGGGGTTCCACCCACATCCGCCAGCAGGTTGTCGTAGCGACCGCCACCCAGGATGGCACGCTTGAGGGATCCGCTCGTTTCAAAGGCTTCAAAAACGGTTCCGGTGTAATACAACAGTCCGCGCATGATGTTGGGATCAAAGCGGACGTACTCCCTGACTCCCAGTGCATCCAGGGCGGCGAAGAGCCGCGTCAGTTCTTCGCTTTTCTGCCAAAGCTCGTAATTGGCAAGGACATCTTTTAAGCCATCCCGCTGTCGTTCGGTCAACCCGACTTCCAGCGCATACTCATCCCATTTGTCTGGTTCCATCTTCGAGCGGCGATCGATCAGGTTGGAAACATCCAGCCGTTTTTCAGGGAGGATGTCCAGGGCATCAAACTCGCCTTCCATCAAGCGGCGGTTATTGACATAGATCAGGGCGCGCTGTGGATCCAGTTTGACGCCACGCAGGAATGATGCGGCGACAGCAATCAGCTCGGCATCTGCCTCCGGGGAGGCAACACCGATGATGTCCGCATTCCACTGAAAGAATTCACGGCTGCGCCCCTTTTGAGGCTGCTCATATCGCCAGAAGGGCCCGAAGGACCACCAGCGAACCGGGTAGGTCAGTTCGCCCTGCCTGGCCGCGATCATCCGCGCCAGGGAGGGAGTCAGCTCGGGGCGCAGGGTAACAAAGTCGCCGCCGCGATCCTGGAAGACGAACGATTGTTTCTTGACCAGTTCCTCCCCCGACTTGGCCGCGTACAGGTCGATGGCCTCGATGAAGGGCCCATCGTACTCCTGGTACCCGAAGGACTGCGAAGCGGCGCGCACGTTTTCATACAGATAATTTCGAAGGGACATTTCCTCGGGATAAAATTCACGCGTCCCCTTCACGGTGGTGATCTTGTTTTTCATGTCTTCCTCAAAGTGGATGGTATTTGAAATTTGGATGATTTTAACATAAACGTCATCCGGCGCAGGAGCCTGAAGCGTTTGACCATCCAAAATTCAGGTATTGAATTTTGATTGTGCGTTGGTTATAATTCAGCGAACTCTTGGAAGGAGCAAAAAGAATGGAAATTAACTATCAGGAAACAAGCAACGATCTCTTAACCCGCATCCGTATTCACGAGACCTATGGGGCCCGCAACATCGACCAGTGGAACACGGATGTGCTCCAGCCCACTGCCGATATGAAGATTTTGGATGTTGGCTGCGGTGCCGGAAAACAGTGCTTTCTTTATAGTGACTATACCGGCGGCAAAGCGGATATCACCGGGACAGATTTCTCTGAGGAGCTGCTTGACAAAGCTCGCGAAAAACTGGCTTCCCGCGGCGATAAAAACATCAAATTCCAGTTCATGGACTTTAACAAGCCGTTCGAATTTCCAGACAACACCTTTGACCTGCTCTCCAGTGCATTTGCCATTTACTACGCCTCCAACCTGGACTTTACCTTTGGTGAGGCACACCGTGTCCTGAAACCCGGCGGACGGTTGTTCGTCACCGGCCCACTGCCGGAGAACAAGCAGATGTTCTATGAGATCATCAAGGAAGCGACCAGCCAGCCCATCCCTCCCATGCCCGGATCCTCCCGCTTCCGGGGTGAGATTTACAAGACCATCGAGAGCAAATTTTCCAGGACCGAATTGCTCAAGTTCGAAAACCCGATCACTTTTCCGGAGGTGGCCCCGTTCATCGAGTACGTTCGCGCTTCCCTGAGCGAAGATCGCAAGCTTTGGACCTCCATGTTCAATGGAAAGGATGAATATGAAGCGCTCATCGGCAAAATCACCGATGTGGCAACCCGCTGGCTGGAGCGTGACGGCAGGCTGGTCATGACCAAAGTTGTTGGCGGAATCCTGGCGACCAAATAACTTCCTTTTGAATATCCTCCCGGAATAAAGAGTCATTATGAGCCAAAGGTTGATAGACCTCAGTCATGAAGTGGAGCACGGGATGATCACCTACAAGGGACTCCCTGCTCCGCTGATCTGTGATTTCCTTTCCAGGGAAGCCTCCCGGAGCATTTACACGGATGGAACCGAGTTCCATATCGGCAAGATCGAAATGGTTGCCAACACCGGCACCTATGTGGACAGTCCCTTTCATCGTTTTGCAGACGGCCTGGATCTTTCCCAGCTGCCCCTGGATTCCCTGGCAGACCTGGAGGGAGTTGTCATACGCGCCCAAAGTGATGGACACTCCATTTCCGAGGCTGCTTTTAAGGGAATGGGCGTCGAGGGGAAGGCAGTGCTGATCCATACCGGCTGGTCACAGCATTGGCGGACCGACCAGTATTTTGAGGGTCACCCCTTCCTGACCAGGGAGGCCGCGCGCTTCCTAGTGGAGGCGGGTGCGGCATTCGTCGGGATCGACAGCTATAATATCGACGACACAGCCGATGGTACACGTCCGGCACACACTTTGCTTCTAGGCAGTGGCATTCCGATCTGTGAACACATGCGCGGGCTGGAACAGCTTCCTGACTGGGGCTTCCGCCTCCACGCGACTCCGGTCAAGGTCCGGGCTTTTGGGACATTTCCTGTAAGGGCTTACGCGGTTTTGGATACATAACTATATGAATTTCTTCGGCAAAAAAGTTCTCTTCCTGGGCGCGCATCCGGACGACATCGAATTAGGCTGCGGCGCACTGCTGCATCACATCGTCAGGCAAACGGATATTCTGTGTGTGACCCTGTCGGACAATCAAAAGAACCCGGATCTTCAAAATATAAAGAATGAGCACTTCGATTCAATGGCTGTGCTGGGTGTCCCCCCGCAAAAGATCGTCCTGGGTCCGTTCACCACTCGCATCTTCCATGATTCGAGGCAGGATATCCTGGAATATTTCCTCAAGCTGAGGCGTGATTTCAAGCCGGATTTGATCTTTGTCCATTCGAAAGCAGATGTGCACCAGGATCACAATGCAATGACCGATGAAGCATTACGGGCTTTTCGCGGTATCACCGTCCTGGGTTTCGATGTCGTCCGCTCATCCTATGGATTCTTCCCTCATTTTCTGGTCGAGGTTACGGAAGAGGACGTGAACAAAAAGATCGAGGCTCTTTCCTGCTACGGAACCTATCGCGACCGATATTATTTCAACAATGAACTTACCCGGTCCATCATGGTGCGGCATGGAGCTCTGGCGGAATGTCCGTTTGCGGAAGGGTTCGACATTCTGCGGATCGTCGGTAAATTTTCTGCTTTATAACCGGGAGGCAGTATGGAATTTGAAACACTTTACTCTGAATTGCGAAACAGCAC
>JBLNAU010000434.1:0-6396 GCA_050259515.1 Syntrophothermus sp. | reverse complement strand
CGATGCGATCCGGCAGGAGAACATTCTTCTCCATCACCCCTATGATTCATTTTCGCCGGTGGTGGATTTCCTTTCCTTTGCTGCGCGCGATGCCAAGGTGCTCTCCATTCACCAAACACTGTATCGTGTCGGTCAGGATGCCCCTGTTGTGAAGGCACTTATGGACGCAGCCATGCGCGGCAAGCAGGTCACCGCGGTGATCGAGCTGAAGGCAACCTTCGACGAGGAATCCAATATGGGCTGGGCGCACCTGCTCGAACAATCGGGTGTGAACGTTGTCCATGGTCTGCCGAACCTCAAGACACACTGCAAGCTGGCAATCGTCACACGCCAGGAGAAGGATGGTATTCATCGCTACCTGCATCTCGCTACAGGCAATTACAATGCGCATACCTCCCGCATGTATGAGGACCTCGGCATGTTCACATGCGATCCAACGCTGGGGGAGGATGCCGCAACCGTGATGAGTTATCTGACTGGTGAATCCAGGGAGCAAGAGTATCGAAAGTTGCTTGTTGCCCCGTTCAACTTGCGTCGGCGGCTGAAAGAGTTAATCCAGCGGGAGATCGAGCACCGCAACGCCGGGTTGTCGGCCCGCCTGATCTTCAAGGTAAACTCCTTGACCGATAAAGAAATGATCAAGCTTCTCTACCAGGCTTCCCAGGCAGGCGTGCAGATCGACCTGTTCGTGAGAGGCATGTGCAGTCTGCGCCCGCGTGTGGAAGGGGTAAGTGAAAACATTCGGGTTACCAGTATCGTTGGCCGTTATCTGGAACATAGCCGCATTTTTTACTTTTTCAACGGCGGACAGGAGCAGATCTATCTCGGCTCCTCCGATCTGATGGAGCGCAATCTTGACCGGCGGGTGGAGCTGCTTTTCCCGCTCGAAAAGCCTGAACACATCCGCCTGATTTGTGAACAGGTTCTCGACGTATATCTCCGGGATAACCAGCTCGCCTATGCCATGTGGCCGGATGGCAGCTATGAGCGCAAAGTGCCAGGCCTGGGGGAGCACGCTGTGAATGTTCAGAACTGGTTGATGAATGCCAGGCGAAAATCCTGAGCTTTTGCGATATCCCAAACCGCGTTATCTGTTCTTTAGGAAATCATGAAGCAGATTGCTGCTTCCTGAATTGGCCTGCATGACTGCCAGCCAGGCGGGCGCCAGGTTTGCCGCGCCGCGATAGATCAGATAACGGGGTGACCATTCCGGGCCAAATTTTTCCTTGAAGGAGTGCAGTCCTTTAAAGTTATAAAACTGGTTGACATTTTCATAAATAAAATGCATGACCCGTTCGATGGTGGGATCGTCGGCCTGCTCGCCCACGCCGGAGAGGGCACTCAGCCCCAGGTTAAATCGATGATAGCCCTGGCCACTGGCCCATTGGAATAAATTGACAAATAAAAACTCCATTGTGCCGTTCTCGAGAGGATGGCGGTGTCGCATCAGATCGATGGTGACCTCGCTGGCTTGATATTCTGTTACCAGGTTGGCAAAGGCAATGATCCACCCCTCAGGCGCATAGACCGCCGCGATCGGTGAGCTGCAAACATAGTCGTCGCTGAACCAGCCCAGGGAGAATCGTTTTTCAGAACCGTGCATCGAGGCCAGCCATTCATCACTAATCGTGCGCAGTTCGTCAAACAGTGGTCCTGGTATGGGGGGCTCATGAAGGATAAATTTGAATCCCGCCTTGGTCAGCTTATTGACCGGAGCACGCAGAGGCTTCCCGGCTTTTCCTTCCAGCGTGAAAGCATCCAGGTTGAGAATGCCCTCATGCCCTATACATAGCGTGTCGAACCCGGCGGATCGGTAACATTCCAGCGTTGCTGGCAGGGTCTGGTAAAAAACGGGCTGCCAGTCATTATGCTGGCAAAGATCCGAAAAAGCCCGGATGGCAGGCAGCAGGTCCGCCTCGGGGCCCACCGGGTCTCCCAAGGCTACCGCCGTCCCGCCCATCTGGGCATATCCGATCACAGAGCCGCCCGGGGTGAAGAAGTAGTGCTTGTCGTCAAACAGTAAAAAACGCGCCAGGGAGGAATGCCCATACTTCTCTACAATCTCTTTGGCATGTCGTCTTTCCTCGTCCGTGGCCGGGTAGCGGACAAAGATGGGTCGTAAAAGCATCAAGCCGGCGTAGATAAAAGTTGCCGCGCCAACCATATAGATCGAATCGGCAAAGTATTGTCCAAAGCGGGTGACCGGGGTCAGGCTGGGGTTATAAAACTCGGTGAACATGACCACGGTTTGCCGCAGCGCTGCCCAAAGACCAAAGTTGACATTGTAGTGGCGGTCGAGCAGGAAAAAGCCGGTCACGCCGTAGGCAATCGTGAAAACGAACGCCCCGATCAGGACGCGCAAACCCTGCTGAATGGACGGAGGGTCGGAGCGTGCATGGAATTGAGCGCGCATCCTCCACAGGATGACCATCAGGGCGCCTGCCAGCAGGGACTCTTCATAATCAAGCCCCTTGATCATATGACTCAAAATGGAGAGGGTCAGCAGGATCTCGGTCAGGATCCAGGCCACATGCTTGCGGCGGTCGAGGCTGCGCGCCAGGGCGACCAGACCCAGCCCCGCCAGTGCCGCGGTCAGATGTCCGCCGCGCTGCACCACCAGGGGAGAGAATTGCTCGAGCAGCCGTATCCGCTCGGACAGGGAGGGAGTCACCGCAGAGAGTACGTTGATCGCTCCCATGACCGCCACCAGGATGGCTGCAAACCGGACCCCCCAGGTGGACGTCAGATCACGCTGAGGCTGGCCGAACGTCTGCACCCGCTGGACCGCAAAGAATCCGAGCAGCATGGGAATCCAGAATGTCAGGCCTCGAAAGACCAATACAACGGTGGTTGCGACCGCACCCCGGATTCCCAGGGAGGTAAAGGTGAGAGCCATCACGCCCTCGACCACTCCAATTCCCTGGGGAGTGATGGAGACGATCCAAAAGAGGATACCCATTGCATACCCGGCGACCAGCGTGCCAGGGCTGACCTGTTGGTGAAACGCCAGGAAAAGAATATATAAGGTCAGGATGTCCAGCAGATGGGCAAGGAACGCCACGACAACGGTGCGGATCAATCTGGAGGGATGACCCGCCACCGCTATGGCAGCCAGGTTAAACTCCTCGGCATTTTTCGCGGGCCACTCTTCGGAAAGGAGGGGTGGACGGCGCAGAACGGCTGCCAGTCGATTGGCGGCTTGCTGTATAAAGCGGAAGATCCTGTGAAGCCAGACAGGTCTCCAAATTCCCAACAATAGGATGAATCCCAGGCCGGTGGTCATGAGCAGCAGGATAACAGCTGCCATTACCTGATAGGTCTTGAGATGATGGAAGAGGAAGAGGTGAATGAGACCAGGGATCAGGATAAAAGCAAAAGCAGAAAAGTCAGCGATCAACTGGAGCAGGACACCGGTCGCTGTGCGCGTGGCCGGTTTACCGCGCCGCGCAAAGTCCTGAGCAAAAATCGCCGTGCCACCGGCGATTCCGGCCGGGACAACCAGGTTCACGAACAGCGCGCCCAACGTGACCGGAATCAGATCCCGCGTCCGGGTCCGGATGTCCACCGTCTCAAAAGCGGCCTGGTAGGATGCTGTAAATACAATGAAGTAAAGGATCTGAGAAAAAAATGCAGCCAGTATCCATCCAGCCTGAGCCTGCTGCAGTGTATACCTGAGATGCTCCAGCTCGGTGAAGCGCGAGACCACGGCCCAAAGAAAGAGCACGGTCAGAGTAAGGAGGATCCAGCGTCTTTTCATGTTTGACTCTTTGTGAATTGGAAGGAGGAAAGCCAGCCCAGGGGGAATGCCAGGAGATGCGCGAGGTCCGCTGAAAACTTGACTTCTGCGTGCTGTCCCGCGCCCGGTGGCAGGAACAAAGCCGCCAGGAACATCATCAACAAAAGGATGCCGCCGGCCCAGTTCCAGGGGCGCTTCAACTGCGCACTGACCAATCCCAGGCAGGCAAAATATCCGGCTGATGGACCCACATCCCGCTCGATCTCACTGGCTGCCAGGCCGAAATCACGCAGCTGGTGAAGCGCCAGGGAGACGATCAGGGAAAGAAGGATCAGTGTCAGAAGATGCACGACCCAGAAGGTGGCAGTCGCTCGCAGTGAACCTGCCATCCATTCTGCCAGACCCACAAAAAGGGCTACAGAAAAGAGGGCCTGCCAGAATACCATGCCCCCGGAAGTCACCAGGGCCGATGTGAGCATGCGCTCGTAATGCATATGCCATAGGTCGCGCGGGGCAAAGCCGATCCGATTGACCCAGTGTCGCGTGATCTGCTCGAAGTAAGTATTCGTGACGATCCCAGTCAGGATCAAGCCAGCCATCATTACCAGTGTAAATGGAAGAATGGGAATCGGGTATCGCTTTGCATTCATAAGTTGTTCATCATAGGTACTGACCTAAAAAACATTGTGCCTGTTTACCTGCCATATTTATGATAGAACCAGCGTTTTGTGATCTCAGCGGCGGCAAAATAGAGGGCTATGATCACACCGATCGCCAGAAGGTAGGAGAGGGGTAAGGGAGTAAAGTCAAGCAGGGCAGCCAGCGGAGTGTAGGGAAGCACAAGAGTAATAAGGATCACCAGGAATGTCATCCCCAGCATGGCACGACTCGGCTTGCTGTGCAGGAAGGGAAGACGGGTACGGATGGAAAATACCACCAGGCTCGCGGAGAGGACCGACTCAATGAACCAGCCAGTATGAAAAATCGTTTCATTGGCGTGTATGACCCACAGGAGAACGGCAAAGGTTGCAATATCAAAGAGCGAGCTGAGCGGGCCAAAGGTAAGCATAACGCGCCGGATAAAGGCGATATCCCAGCGGCGCGGTTTTTCGATCAGGACGTCATCCACGTTATCGCCGGCGATCATCATTTCGGGTAGATCGGTCAGGAAGTTGATCAGCAGGATCTGCTTGGGGAGCATGGGCAGAAATGGGAGAAACAGGGAGGCAACTGCCACACTGAACATGTTCCCAAAGTTGGCGCTGGTTGCCATGAACACATACTTCAGCGTGTTGGAAAAGGTTTTACGCCCCTGCACGATCCCTTCGAGCAGGACATGTAGATCCTGGCGGAGCAGCACCAGGTCGGCTGCCTCCTTGGCAACGTCCACTGCGTTCGCCACGGAGATGCCCACATCCGCGCTGTGCAGGGACGGAGCGTCGTTGATCCCATCGCCCATATAGCCGACAACGTGTCCGCGTTTTTTGAGGGCCAGGATGATGCGTTCCTTCTCGTTGGGATCGACCTCCGAAAAAACAGCCGTCTCCTCCACTGCATGCCAGAGGGCTTCATCCCCGAGCGAATCTACGTCCCGGCTGCTCATCACTTTGAGCTCATCCAGGCCGAGCATCTGCCCGATATGCTTCGCCACCAGATGATTATCCCCGGTGATGATCTTCAGCCGGATGCCAAGCTTCTCCAGCGCTGCGATGGTGTCCCGGACGCCTTCCTTGGGAGGATCCATGAATAGAAGAAAACCCGCGAAGGCCATATTTTCTTCCTCGGCCTTGGAATACGAATGTTCCTGGGAATGGATATCCCTGACTGCCACGCCCAAAACCCGGTATCCCTGCCCGCTCCAGCCCCGGAACCTTTCCTGGATCTCCGCCTGCTCAGCTTCGCCCAAAGCGGATTCTCCGCCGGGAGTCTGTACGCGCGTACAAACCGACAGTACGTTATCCAATGCGCCTTTGGTGATGAGCAGGCGGGAGGAGTCCCTGCGCTGCACGATTACGCTTAAACGCTTGCGGACAAAATCATATGGGATCTCATCGACCTTGCTGTACTCCTCCAACCCGGGTGCGCCTTTCTGCACAATGGCTTCGTCCAGCGGATTGGAGAGTCCGCTCTGCATGGATGCATTCAGGCAGGCCAGCAATAGGACCTGTGTCGACGGATCGCCATTCAAATCCAAAGCGCCGTCGAGCTGTACGACGCCTTGCGTTACGGTGCCGGTTTTGTCCGTGCAGAGGATATCCATGCTGCCAAAGTTCTCGATCGATTCCAGCCGGCGCACGATCACGCCGCGTTCCGCCATTGCCTGCGAGCCTTTGGACAAATTTATACTGATGATGGCCGGCAGCAGCTGGGGTGTCAATCCCACCGCCAGCGCAATGGAGAATAAGAGCGAATCCAGAACAGGTTTCTGGAAGTAGACATTGAACCCAAAGATGCCCAGCACCAGCAGCAGCATGACTTCGGTGAGAAGGTATCCCAGGCGCTTAATGCCGCGCTCGAATTCCGTCTCCGGCGGGCGCAGGTTCAGGCGGTCGGCGATCTGGCCAAAGGCTGTATTCAACCCGGTTTCAACGATCAATATCTTTGCGCTGCCACTGCGGACATTGGTTCCCATGAAGACAGAATTGGTTCGTTCAGGGAGG
>JBLNAU010000433.1:0-2564 GCA_050259515.1 Syntrophothermus sp. | reverse complement strand
GTGGCCCAGTGGATCGCGCTGGTTGCCAATATCTTCTATGTTCCCGTAATGGGGCTGCTTTACTTCCTGGTGTTGCAGGGGGTTGCGCAGGGCTTGAATCTTGGGCTGGATATTTTCTATGAGCTCCACCCGGATGAAGAAGAGGTCATCGTTGTAGAGGAAAAGTAAAAGGTTCAAAGCATGGCAGAACAGGAAGAAAAGAAGACCGGCGAGCAGAAGGAAGAGAAGCCTGTTCCGAAGGATCATCTCGTCGTAACGGACCATGTCATCCAGATCGGCGGAAAAGAGATCAGGTACACGGTCACAGCTGGTACCATGATCATGAAAGAGGAGACACCCGATCGTGAGAAGGAAGCGGAGGGCGAGAAGCCGCGCGCCCAAGTCTTTTTTGTTGCCTACACACGGGTGGGTGAAGAAACCGCGGCGAAGCGTCCTCTCACGTTTTCATTCAACGGCGGACCCGGTTCCTCGTCCGTCTGGCTGCATATGGGTGTGCTGGGACCGCGGCGCGTGGTTTTGGAGGAGGATGGCAATCTGCCCAAGCCTCCCTTCCAGCTGACTGACAACGAATATTCGTTGCTCGACCAGACCGACCTGGTGTTCATCGACCCGATGAATACGGGCTACAGCCGGCCCGTTGAGGGCGTGAAGCCGAAGGAATGGCATGGCTTCAAAAAGGATATCCAGCTGGTCGGAGACTTTATCCGCCTGTACACGACGCGCGCCAACCGCTGGCTCTCCCCCAAGTTTTTGATCGGGGAAAGCTATGGCACGACGCGCGCGGCCGGCCTTTCCGGGTATCTGCAGGAACGCCACGGCATGTATTTGAATGGGATTATGCTCATCTCGGCAGTGCTGGATTTCACCACGCTGGATTTCAACATCAACAATGACCTGCCGTATATCATGTTCCTGCCAGGCTACACAGCCACCGCCTGGTATCACGATCTGCTCCAGCCGCATCGGCCGCTCCAAACCTGGCTCAGGGAGGCTGAGGAATTTGCCCTGGGTGATTATGCCAAAGCTCTGCTAAAGGGCGATGGCTTAAGCGGTGAAGAGCGTGACCAGATCGTAGAAAAAGTGGCCCTGTACACGGGCGTATCGAAGCAATTCGTGGAACGCTCGAAACTGCGCATCCATGCCTTCCATTATTTCAAGGAATTGCTGCGTGAACGCGGCCTGACCGTGGGCCGCCTCGACAGCCGCTTTACCGGCCGCGACCGTCTGGGCGTGAATGAATATGCCGAGTATGACCCGCTGCTCACAAATGTGATGGGTCCATACACGGCAGGCTTCTATGATTACATCCGCAGCGAGCTCAAGTTCGAATCGGACCTGCCTTATGAGATCCTGAGTGAATTTGTCCACCCCTGGTCGTATGCCGAATTCGAAAATCAATATGTCAATGTCGGTGAGACGCTGCGCAAGGCGATGACGTTCAATCCCTATCTCAAGGTGTTTGTTGCCAACGGTTATTACGATCTTGGCACTCCCTATTTCGCGACCGAATATACATTCGACCATCTGGGCCTGGATGAGAATTTGCGTGCAAATATCTCGATGGAGTATTATGAAGCGGGGCATATGATGTACATCCATCTCCCCTCGCTCAGGCAAATGAAAACGGATCTATCGGATTTCATCACGAGCGCAATGTAGCATGATGGATAAAAATAGAGCAGGCGACCGCCTGCTCTATTTTTATCTCAAACGGGGAATACGTGGAGGGGTTTATGGCTCCCACACGATCGAGACCATGCTGTGCAGATACGGCTGACCGTTGATGTATTCGATCCCCATCAGCCAGGTGCGGAAGTCAAAGGTCTGTCCGGAAGCGGGTTTGTAAAGATTGTAGTAGCGGATGTTTCCATAGGGCCACGGCGTGGAGAGGGGGAAGACCTTGGTCAGATCGTCGCAGTAGGTTTCCAGTTCCGGTGCGTTCAACACTTCCTGTAATTTTGGCTGGATGACCTGGGAGAAGGTACCGAAGTCTGTATTCCCGGTGCCGCCGCCGCTGCCCCAGTTGTAGATCTGCGCGCTGGTGAAGACTGTCCCTGCTGTTGCCGCGTTGAAATTAATGGGCGGAGAATATGCCCAAAGTCGCACATCCACACCATGAGCCGGGCTGACGATGGTGGAGAGCAGGTCACCATTGGACTGGTTCACACTTCCCTTCAACTGCTCGATCAGGGCCGGGACGCGCCCGTCTGCGCAGAATGCCTCATGGCTGACGGATTCGGTCAAGTAGAGGGAATTCACCCAGCCCGTCCCTCCGGAGGGGTTTTGGACTTCGACCCAGATCGCGCCCTCCACGCTGGAGGTGGGCCCCGTGCGCATGACATTGACCGCCTCGGACGGGAACGATCCGACCACGGGCTGGCTGCTTCCTGCACCCGAGCGGATGTTCAATACATCGTTGGGCGCGACATTGACGACCGCATAGGGGCCGGTAAGCGCAGCAGGGGTTGGGGTAAATGTCGGTGTTGCACACGGCAATGGCGGGGTCGGCACGGGAACATTCTCCGTGCGGGAATTGTTATTTTCATCGCTTTCGGTAACCGCGC
>JBLNAU010000432.1:0-3203 GCA_050259515.1 Syntrophothermus sp. | reverse complement strand
GTTCCCATGAGCAGGCCGGTCACCACCTGGGAGCGCCCGACGAGGATTGTTATAATCTGGGTATGCGTTTTACCACACTCTTTTTTGATCTTGATGACACCCTCTATCCCTCCTCGAGCGGACTGTGGCATGCCATCAAGGAGCGGATGACCCTGTACATGCGCGAGCGGCTTTCCATCCCTGAAGCGGATGTGCCCATCCTGCGCGAGCAGTATTTCAAAATGTATGGCACCACCCTGCGCGGCCTGCAGGAACGCCACAATGTGGACACAGACGAGTATCTTGCCTATGTGCACGATGTGCCTCTCCATGATTATCTGACTCCCAACCCGGTCATTCGGGAGGTCATCGCCTCCCTGCCGACCCGTAACCTGATCTTTACCAACGCAGACGCCAGCCATGCCCGCCGCGTCCTGGCCGCGCTCGAGCTGGACGATCTCTTCGATACCATTGTGGATGTCCACGCGATTGCGCCCTACTGCAAGCCCATGCCTGAATCGTTTGCGATCGCGATGGACCTGGCCGACGAGCCCGACCCGAGGAAATGTGTGATGATCGACGACCTGCCGCGCACCACCCGCGCCGCACTCAATGTAGGTATGGCCAGTATTCTATATGGGAGCGACATCCCAACCCCGGATGCAAGCGGTGTTTTTACTGACTGGAGACATCTCCCCATATTGCTGGGAGATTGATTTCAAAATGGCGAGATACTGGTTCCCCCCGCTTCACACTTCAGCAACCTGTCAGACAAGGGTTGGTATCCCCTGTACGCATGACAGTGGCTGGAGATAACATAACAAAACCCACCCGTTCCCGTTGGGTTCATTGGAGACAAAATGCTATCGAATAATGCTCTCGTGGGTGCATTGATCTTCATCCTCATGGTCCTCGCTGCAAATGCCATTATGTACGGGATCGCACGCCGCATGTCGCGGGGAGGAGACGCACGCTGGATCTCAGCCCTGAAGCAGGGCTTGACCAAACCGATGGAGAGCCAGGCGAATAAATCCATGGAGGAATTGCGTCAGAAAGTGGAGCAGATCAATAAAAACGCCAAAAAAGAAGAATAAATCCACTGTACCTGCTCAGGGGTGGAAAATAATTTACATCCCTCATATACGCAATTCATCATTCTCTAATCACTTCATAGTATCTTTACACGGTATATCTGTTGGAGGTATTTGTGAATAAAACCGGCATCACAGTTCTAGGTATATTGGCAGGAATTGTTCTCCTGTTCGGGGCATTTTCTGGTGGATTTCTTGCAGGGCACTTTATGCCCGGGGGCCAGTTACCTGTTGTCAGCGACCTGCTCCCTTCTTTATCCTCTGGTCCAAGCACAGAGCAGCAGTCCACGACACCCGGTGATTTACAGACATTATTTAAACCCTTTTGGGAAGCGTGGAATATTGTCCATAGCCAGTATGTGGACCAGCCTGTGGACGATACCGCCCTCATGCAGGGTGCGATCCGCGGCATGATGGCTGCCCTGGGCGATAAACAAACCTTTTACATGGATCCCAAGGTCTATGAGAACCAGACAACCCAGCTCCAGGGATCGTATGAGGGAATTGGTGCCTATGTGGATCTCAAGGGTGATTATTTGACGATCGTGAGTCCCATCGAAGGCTCACCGGCCGAAGCGGCAGGTTTGCAGGCGGGTGATAAGGTCATCGCGATCGATGGCCAGGATATGACGGGGGTGCCCCCAGAAGAGGCTCGCTCGAAGATCATTGGTCCGGAAGGCACGCAGGTCACTTTGACGGTCCAGCGTGAGGGCCAGCCCAATCCGCTTGAGATCAGCATCACCCGCGCCAAGATCGTCATGCACAGCGCGGAAGGCAAGATGCTAAAAGATGGCATCGGCTATATCGACATCAATACCTTTGGCGATCAGACCACCCAGGAACTTCGCAGTGCCCTGGATAAATTACTGGCGCAAAATCCAAAAGGAATTATCATTGACCTGCGGAACAACCCCGGTGGATACCTGACGACGGCCGTGGAAGTTTCTTCCGAGTTTATTGATAAGGGACCGATCCTTTTCGAAAAATTTGGAAACGGCAAGCTTGAGGAACACGATGCCCTGGGCAATGGACGTGCGACAAAAATTCCGCTCGTGGTGCTGGTAAACGAAGGCTCAGCTTCAGCGTCCGAGATCCTGACCGGAGCCTTGCAGGACTACGGCCGGGCAAAAGTTGTCGGTGTACAATCCTATGGCAAAGGCTCGGTGCAGGTCTGGCAGCCGCTTTCCAATAACCAGGGTGCCGCCCGTGTGACCATCGCCAAGTGGCTGACCCCGAAGAAGCGCGCCATCGACCACGTGGGCCTGACCCCGGACGTGATTGTGGAAATGACCGAAGAGGATTTCAAAGCCAACCGTGACCCGCAGCTCGATGCTGCAGTGCAGACTCTGCAAGCCATGATTAACAATACAGCCATCCCAACTTCCATGCCAACCCCCATCCCGGCCTATACGCCGACCCCTGCTGTTCCCTAACTGGAGGTAAAAATGTTTTTCTTCGATCCGACCTACTTCATCTTTATGATCCCCGCCTTCATCATTATGGCGCTCACCACGGCCTATGTGCGCTCGTCCTACAAAAAATGGGGCCAGGTTCGCGTTTCAAGCGGGCTGACTGGAGCGCAGGCCGCGCAAAGGCTGATCTCCAGCGGCGGCCTGTACGGTGTCCAGGTGGCTGGCACACCGGGTGAATTAAGTGACCATTATGATCCGCGCAACAAGACCCTGTATCTATCACAGGGTGTCTATCAGGCACCCTCTGTTGCCGCCGTGGCAGTCGCCGCCCATGAGCTGGGACATGCCCAGCAGGATGCGGAAGGCTACTTCCCCATGCGGATCCGCTCGCTGCTCGTGCCGGCTGTGAACATCGGCTCGAACCTGGGCTGGATCCTGATCATGATTGGGCTATTCCTGCGAATCACGGAACTGGCCTGGCTGGGTGTGATCGTCTTCTCGGCTGGAGCCCTGTTTGCTCTTGCCACGCTGCCTGTGGAATTCAATGCCTCTTCACGGGCCAAGGAATTGCTCTCCACGACCGGCATCATCCAGACCGAGGAGGAAAGACGCGGTGTCAATCGTGTGTTGAATGCTGCGGCCCTGACCTATGTGGCCGGGCTGGTCACCGCCATCCTGCAGCTTCTGTATTTTGTATTCCTGGTCGGTGGCCGACGCAGGA
>JBLNAU010000431.1:0-2701 GCA_050259515.1 Syntrophothermus sp. | reverse complement strand
GGGCGCCCAGCAGAACCCGTAGGCAAGCATCTTTGTACAAAAGCAGAACTCGTCCCAAATGTACGGGACGAGTTCTGCTTTTAAGGCTGCAATTTCCGGGGTACTGACTGCCTAATCCCCTGCGCCTAAAGGAACGATCATCACACTGGCTTTCACCCGGTGCCTCAGGTTGCTGATGACCGTCCCGTGGATCAAGTCTGATACGCCGGTGTGACCGTGGCTGCCCAGGATCACCATTTCGGCATGCATGTTATTGATCATTTTGGCCAGCTCTGAAGATGGCTCGCCTGCGCCCAGGCGCCAGTCGGCGGAGATGCCCGACTCTTTGAGCATCTCGGCAAGTTTTTCCAGCCTGCCCTGGTCTTCGAAGGTCTCCAGGTCATCTCCTTCCGCCCCCAGGCTGCGCGCGACCGGGCTCTCCACCACATGCATCAGCGTCACCTGTGTCTGGCCTGCCTCGATAAAGCGCAGACTCTCCGCCAGCAACTTTTCCTCATTTCCAGAAAAATCAAGAGCGACTGCCACATGCTTATAGGGCTCCGGCCTTGCAAGCGAGGGGACGTTGATCACCACCTCATGGTGCACACCGGCCAGCCGTTGGAGTCGAATGAACGAGATGCGATCCTTCAGCCAGGGATGGAAGGTGATATAGAGCAGCAGGACTCCCAAGAGAGCCAGAAACGGGACCAGGATGACTTTCAGGACCCAGGCGTTCCCTCCGGCCGAAGCAAACCAGCTGGAAAGCTGATCGGCGATCAATTTCATATTCAACCCGACGATGACCGCGGCCACCAGCCAGGCCAGTACCTGGACCAGGCGGGAAATGCTGAATTCGCCCATCCGTTGCCGGTCTGCCACAGCGTGAATTAAAGGAATGATGGCGAAGGGAAGCTGCAGGGACAGGATCACCTGGCTGAGAACCAGCATGCCGCTCGTAGCATGTTCGCCGCTATACAGGATCACCAAAACGGCAGGAATGATCGCAAGCAGGCGGGTAATGATCCGCCTCAGCCAGGGCGGGATGCGCAGGTTGAGATATCCCTCCATGACGATCTGTCCGGCCAGGGTACCGGTGATCGTGGAGCTTTGTCCCGATGCCAGAAGGGCAATCGCAAATACAACCGGTGCGATGGACACGCCAAGGATGGGTGCCAGCAATTTGTGGGCATCCTGTATTTCGGCCACATTATGGAATCCGTTCCGGAAAAAGACCGATGCAGCGACGACCAGGATGGCTGCATTCACAAGGAAGGCGAGATTCAAGGCCACGGCAGAGTCGATATTGTTCCAGCGAATGGCCTGGCGGATATCCTTTCTGGTCGTGCCGATCTTGCGGGTCTGAACCAGGGAGGAGTGCAGGTAGAGGTTGTGAGGCATGACGGTCGCACCCAGGATGCCGATCGCGATAAAGAGTGCCGCCGAGTCGGGCAGGGCCGGGGTAAAGCCCTGGATGATCCCATGCCAGTCCGGCCGGCCCAGGATGATCTCTATGATGAAGGCCGCCCCGATCGTACCCACCATGGCAAGCACAATCCCTTCCAGCTTTCGAATGCCGGCATGGGACAGCAGGAGGAGCAAAAAAGTATCCAGCGCTGTGAGGAGCACGCCATAGATCAAAGGCAGGCCGAACAAAAGCTGAAGCGCTATGGCCGAGCCTAATACTTCTGCGAGATCGCAGGCGGTAATGGCAATCTCCGCTAATATATAAAGCGGGAGGTTGATGACCGGGTGATATTCCTCATGGTTGATCTGGGCGAGATCCCGGCGGCTGACAATCCCCAGGCGGGCTGCCAGGCTCTGTAACAGGATAGCCATCATGTTGGACATGAGCAGGACCCATAATAAGGCGTAGTTATATCGGCTTCCGGCTGCCAGGTCCGTCGCCCAGTTCCCGGGATCCATATATCCGACGGCAACCATAATGGCGGGTCCGCTGATTGCCAGCCATCGCTGCCAATTACTCCCTTTTGTAGGAACGATTACAGTTTCGTGGACTTCAGATAATGAAGCGATACGATTGGGTGACTGATGTGGACTAGCCATAAATTTCCTCGTGTGCCGGTATAAGATATGAAATGGACGAACCGGTCCATTTACAGGAAAATGACCGGCCGTGACCCATACGTTCGATTGTCGCCAGCGCCATGATGGGTTCCTGGATGGTTGCTGGCGCACAGTAGGTTTGAAAAAGCTCCTTATCCAATTCTATTGAACAGGCAGAAAATACAATTTCTTCCCTTCGTATCGTCTGCCTCCCCTTGCATATTCTTCCTCAGATCCAGCCTGCTGCACGAGCGATGCTGGCTGTTATAAAGGTGACCAGGAAGGCCGTGCCAAGCGTGATCACCACACTTAGTGTAGCCCATTTTTTGCTTTTGGTCTCCTTATAGATCGTCATGATGGTGGTGGCACAGGGGTTATGCAGCAGCGAGAAGAGCATAAGGTTGACGGCGGTCAGCATTGTCCAGCCGTTTTCCACGACGAGCAAATGGTAGATGCCTGCATTGCTGGCGGGACCACTGATCATTGTGTTTGCGCCTGTATACATCATCATCATGGTGGGCACCACGATCTCGTTGGCCGGGATGGCGATGATATAAGACAGGATGATTACCCCGTCCAGTCCAAACAGCATGCCGAACGGGTTTAACCAGCTGGCGATCACGTCTGCCAAGCTGGTGCCGCCTAGAGGGATGTTTGC
>JBLNAU010000430.1:0-4850 GCA_050259515.1 Syntrophothermus sp. | reverse complement strand
CGTGATCCGTTTGAAGCGGTCGCGATCCAGCGTATCCAGGCTGATATTGACCCGCGTCAGGCCGGCGTCAGCGAGCGGCTGAGCGAGTCTCTCAAGAATCATCGCATTGGTCGTCAGGCTGACCTCCTCGATGTTGGGAACGCAAGCAATGCGGCGGACAATCTCAACAATATCGGGATGAACGAGCGGCTCCCCTCCTGTAAGACGGACACGCCTGACTCCATTCCAGGCTGCCGTTTCCACCACCCGGATAATTTCATCTACAGTCAGTTGATCTGCTCGCGCCTGCCAGTGCAGACCTTCTTTCGGCATGCAATATACGCAGCGCAAATTGCACCGATCCGTAACTGAAATGCGAAAATAGGTAATTTCCCTACCAAATGGATCAATGAGCATGGCCCTTTTCCCATCTTTGAATAGCAGTGAGCACGGCATCGGCGATGCGCGCAGGACGTTCACCGATACCGGAAACTTGTGGACTTTGCGTACGCGGATCGACCTCGATCACTTTTGTGTTCGGGTCAACAGGTATCCCATTTCTTGTCAACCCGCGAAGAGCACCGGCGATCGGCGCAAGCAAAGACTGCGAGCCGATGAAGGCAACCGTCTGCCCAGCCTTGACAGTATCTCCAATCTCAAGCTGGGTGTGAAATATGCCTGCTACGGGGGCATATACATATCGATCGCGTGCATGTCCCTTGATTTCGCGCGGTTCACCCTGCAAGGGACTGGTTTCGCCCTGCTCGACTATCTGCCCGAGGTTTTCACCCCAGCTTGTCTCAATGGCCAGATCCGTGGTCTCCCCTGCTTTGAAATTCGGTCCCAAACCGATCGTCAGTTTTGCCAGTCCACGCTGGACTTCGGGTTCTGAATGCTTTCTCATACGTGCATCAACTAAAACATCGGGATGTAAATTTATTAAACATTCCTGCAGGTTTTGCGTAACGACAGGGATCAACATGCGTGTGGAGAGCAACTTGTGCACCAGATCGATTTCGGTGATCAGCCTTGCCTCCACCCCGTCAAGCCGGGCATGCCCGTCGAAAACTGCATCCGTGAATGACATTCTTCGACGCGTGGTGGCAGGTTGTGGGATTTCGTGAAGCATCACTGCATATCCTGACGTGAAGAGACGATGCGCGACGGCCGACCCAATGTCGTTGGCACCTCGAACCAAAATCAGCAGGCTGGATCTGAGTGAATTCATAGGGCAATGATGATCAGGACTTCAAACAATCTCGCGCGGTACAACTATTTTGATGCACAGCAGGCACAGGAACGATATTACGACCAGGATCACAGCCAACGTCAGCGCAGTTTCCATGTTGCTCTCAAAGCCGAGATAGATGGCACTGGCCATGGTTTGTGTGCGACCCGCAAAATTACCCGCAAAGATCATCGTCGCACCAAATTCACCCAGAGCCCGTGACCAGCTCATCATGCCACCGCTCAGCATGGAAGATCGCGAAAGCGGCAGAACCACATATTGAAAGACCTGCCAGCGGCTGGCTCCATCCAGCTGTGCAGCCTGCTCGATCTCCAGGTCAACTGAAGCGAACCCAAGCGCCGCGGCCCGAACATAAAAGGGAGCTGCGATAAAGATCTGAGCGATGATAACGGCAGACATGGTGAAGGCGGTTTCAATTCCGAGGCTGTCCAGCCACGATCCGATCCAGCCTCTGCGGCCCAGGGTGATCAGGAGGGCGATGCCCGCGACGGAAGGTGGCAACACGGTTGGCAGGTCGATCAGCGTATCCAGCAGTTTTTTGTGGCGAAATTGGTACCGTCCCAGTAGATATGCCAGAGGGGTTCCGAACATCAGGATCAACCCCAGGCTCAGTGTGGTTGTCTTCAGGCTGACCGCTATCGCCTGCAGAACAGATGGCTCAGCCAGGTTTCGCAGGAGGGAGGACGGCGAGATACGGGTGAATAATGTGACAATGGGAACACAGAATAGAAGGATCAGAGGAAAGGCCAGCAATCGCCAGGCATTCTCCAGCCAGGCCGGCGCCTGTTTCCTGTCGTTATTCACCTGGGAGTACGGGATTGATGGGCTGGCGGCGATTCGGATTCTTTGGAATGAATGTTCGGTCATTCCTTCTCCAGGGGCACAGGACGATATCGGAGCAGGGTCAAAGAGTCCCGCCGCGAAACGGTGTCCATATGCGCATCCTCATCGACCGCCTCCGCCGCAAACGCTTCCTTCTCCTTTGCACCAACAAGACGCCGAAACGCTTTACTTATCACGCTCATCTATGACCAACTTCAATGCCTGATGACATAGCTGAAATGGGAAGCGGAACCTGATAATAGGAAGTGCCCGCACAGGCGCGACACACAGGTTGACCGCCGACCATGACCTCGCGTTCGTTCATGATCTCCTCGCCACAGCATACGCATTCCACCCGCAGGCCGGGACGCGAGATGATTTGCTCGACGGGAGTCACAAGTTTGACTTCAGTGATGGTAACCATCTGCTCTTCCGGCATCACCTGATAGGCTTGCATTTGAGCAAAATAATGGCGTGATTCATCCGGGCACCAGAGACAGGCTTGCTGGCGGATATCCAATGCGGGGGCAACACGGAACGATTTTCCGGTTTTTGTATCGATAAAAGTCGCGGCAGCCTTGCCATAGTCCTCCACCCGCAGAGTTCGGTGACCCACCGTACAATCTGTCGCCGCGCTGACGCCGTCGGCGAAGCAGCCATCGGTTTCAAGGATGACCAGCAGGCGTTTGCTGCCTGCATTTGGGCCAAGTTCCAGTGCTCTCATTCCAGCCAGGCCCACGCGAACTCCTAAAATCTGGCGCGGGCAAAGGTGGGAGTGATACTTTGCTGATTTCTTGAGAAGTTGTTCCAGTTCCATGTTTTTCCTGTCTGAGCAAACACCGTTTTCCAAGAGAAATGCCGTCTCGTGCAAGGAGACGGCATAAACAGCGGTGCTTTCTCCTTTCCAAGTCCATCCCATTTCTTCAAATGTGATTTCGGGAGGCTGGCCTGTTTCCGGGACAACCCTCGCACCCATCAGAGTGCTGTCCCCGCAGCCATGACCCTGGTGTTAGGCTGAAGGGATCGGAGTGATTCGTATGATAGGACAAATTCTCAGGAAATTCATCCGTTTGTATGATAGTAGGTTGCCTTGATTTTTACATCATCTATCCGGGTAATTTTTGTTCTCATCCTTTGGAGTGATGACAAAAATCACTTCATGAGATCCTTTTTCACCTTGTCGATTTCATCCAGCACCTGCAGTTCTGCCTGCAGCTCACTGGAAAGGGAGGTCATATAGGATTTCACATTTTTCACGAACTTACCGATTTCACGCGCCGAGCGGGCTAGGCGCTCCGGCCCCAATACGATCGCGGCCAGAAGAACAATGACGATCAGCTCATTTCCGCCAATCCCAAAAATACTATCCATATCAACCTCTGCCCACGATAGCTGCCAATACAATACTGATCACATAGAGGGCCATCAGGGGTGCCATGACCAGGCCCATGTTCACCGGATCCACCGTCGGTGTAACTGCAGCGGCCAGGATCGCCATCGCCACGACCGCGTAGCGCCACCAGCCAAGCAGCTGTCTGGCGGTAATGAACTTCAACTTTGCCAGGAACATGACCACCAGCGGCATCTCAAAGCACACACCGATCCAGAACATCAGGCGGGTGATGAAATCGAAATAATTCTCCGGGCGCACCTGGGTGGTGATCCCCATGAAGTTCGTCAGGAACGGGATGGCGTTCGGCAGCATGACAAACCAGGTGAACGCCACACCCATGGCAAACAACAGCGCCGCAAATGGAACCATGAGCAGCAGCCAGGTTCGCTCCCTGGTCTTAAGTCCGGGGATGATAAATGCCATGATTTGGTACACAATGACCGGCATCGCCAGAACAAATCCACCCAGAAGAGAGACCTTCATGAAGATGGAGATATTCTCGGTGAGCTCGATCGATACAAGCTGGTCTATTCCCCCGATCGGCCTGGCAAGATACTCAATCAGTGGCTGGGAAAACGCAAAGCAGACACCCGTCGTGATGATCAGGGCGATAAACGCTTTAAAAACACGATTGCGGAGCTCGTTGAGATGCTCCAACAGGGGCGCGGAGCCTTCCATCTCCACACTGGCCTTGCGGTGGGCGCGACCGAGCGCGCCCAGGTAAGTGCTCCAGCCGCGTTTGCGCTTCTTGGGGACCTTCGCTTGAGCTGTCACGACGAAATACTATCCTTTGAGCTCCTCGGACTCCGTCTCTTCCCCTTTGAGACCCTCGCGGAACTCCTTGATGCCCTTACCCATTTCACCGGCGATCTTGCTGATTCGCCCAACGCCGAAGACAAGGACGACGATGACGAGAACGATCAATAATTCAGGGGTACCCATTCGAAACATGTTTTTCTCCTTAGATATCTGTCGATAGACGAAATGATTGGGGCGTAGTCACGTCCACTTTTAGCTCGCGCAGGAACGGTTTGTTCCCACGTGTTTCAATGACCTGGCTGGAGATTCCAACTTCGATATTGAACTTCTTCAATTTGCTGATCTGCCCGACATGAAACTCCAGGCTGTCCTGTTGCTCCTGGACGGCATAATCCTCATACCCGGACCGCTCCAGCGTTTGCCGTACTGGCGGTATATCCTCCCCGAAGACTTTTGCCGTCTTGAGGAAATAATCCCGTTGTGAAAAAAAGAGGCGCCGCGGCAGATGATGACCGCTGTTCTGTTTATAGACCTGCCCGGTGTGCTTGTTTTCGAGCGAACAGTAATGCACGCCCAATTGGAGACCCGCATCGAGGGCAAAATCCACCAGATCCAGGCAAACGGTTTCACTTCCAGCAATGGGAAGTC
>JBLNAU010000429.1:0-3601 GCA_050259515.1 Syntrophothermus sp. | reverse complement strand
CAAAGGAAGACGGCAGGCGAAATACGTTCAAGGAGTGGTTTCTGCTGATCCTTCCGGCAGGACTGCTGGCCCTGGCTGGCTACTTCATTGTTATGGGCGGCTGGCACATCCGCAACGAGAGATTATTTGGTTCCTTTATGACCCCGGGCGGCGGCCGTCTGCTCTGGCTCGAAAATTACAACCAGACCTTTATTTATCCACCTACCGCTTTAACCAGGGAGGGATTCATACAGGCAGGCTGGAATGCCGCCATTCAGGATCGCCTTGCAGCGTTGAGTGCCAATCTGGGGAATACATTTGCGGCCCAGGGCGGTATCTTTCTCTTCCCATTTATTCTGATTGGTCTATGGATATTGCGGCATGATCTGCGAACGAAGATTGCTGTGACTGGATGGTTGATCCTTTTCTTCGTGATGACGGTCATCTTTCCCTTTGCCGGTTCGCGCGGTAGCTTTTTCCACGGTGGGGCTGCTTTCCAGCCTTACTGGTGGGTCGCTGCACCGATTGGCCTGGATGCCGTGATCGCCTGGGCGCGCAAACATGGAAAGTTCACGGACCAGAACGCTCCTGTATTCTTTCAAATGATCCTGGTTATGCTTGCGATCCTGATGACGGCTTACCTGGTCAACTTCCGTGTGATCTCCAGCGGCTGGGCAAAGGATGACACAATTTATCCCAGGGTGGAGGAGAAGCTGCTCGAGGGCGGAATCGGTCCAAGCGATATCGTGATCGTGCGTAATCCACCAGGATATTTTCTTGCTTCGCGGCGGGAGTCGATCTCTCTGCCATTCGGCTACGAGAACACCATTCTCGCCGTAGCGAAAAAATTTGGGGCCCGCTATCTCATCCTTGAAAAGGACGGTACCTTCACAACCATCCAGGATTTATACGATCATCCCGGAGCAAATCCTTCATTCCAATACCTGGGAGAGGTGGACGGTGCGCGTCTCTACCGAATCGAACCTGCGGGCTGAGCCGCGCATCCTGATTGCACTGGTGGCCTTGGCCGCTGTGCTCTTTTATCTGCTGGTCAGTGTCCGGACCTTTCGCCTTGGTTTTCCTCTGGATGATGCCTGGATCCATCTTACCTATGCTCGTAATTTTGCCGAGCATGGAGAGTGGGCATTTCGCCATGGAGAGAGCTCAGCCGGTTCCACGTCGCCTCTCTGGACCATCCTGCTCTCAGTCGGTTTCTTAATGAACCTTGCCCCGTACATCTGGCCCTTTCTTTTGGGTTGGATCATTCTCAGCCTGCTGGGCATTCAAGCAGAGAGTGTCACGCGCCGGTTGGTGGAAAGCTACCGGCCGCGCATTCCCTGGGCGGGATTTTTCTTCGTCACAGCCTGGCATCTGACCTGGTCGGCAGTATCGGGCATGGAAACCCTTTTGCATGGTTTCATTATTTTTTATATCTTATCCATGCTTCTTGTCGATCCGCGTCGCTATCTGGCATTGGGATTCCTCACCGGTCTGAGCGTCTGGGTCCGTCCGGATGGAATTACTTTGCTGGGGCCTCTGATCCTCTCGGCCTTTATGGTCGAAAAAAGGGACAGGGAGCGTGGAAATGCAATCGTAAAGATACTCATCGGTTTCAGTGCTCTTTTTATTCCTTATTTGCTGTTTAACTTGGCTATCTCAGGGCACCCGATGCCGAATACTTTTTATGCAAAGCAGGCCGAATATCAACCAGCCTGGCTGTCTTTGAGTTTGACCTACCGGTTGAGCAATTATCTCCTGCCGATTCTAGCAGGCCCTTTTATTGTCCTGCTTCCCGGGGCTTTTTTGTGGATGAGCAAGCGCATCCGCCTGTGGGATTGGGCAGCCATTGCTTCCCTGATCTGGTTCGTCGGATATGTAGGCCTTTATTTCCAGCGTCTGCCTGCCTATCAGCATGGACGCTATATCATCCCCGCCTTTCCCATCCTTTATTTGTGGGGCATTTTGGGAATGGTGCAGGTTGTTACCCCTACGAACTCCAATAAAATGGTTGGCAGAGTCTGGACCCTTCTCCTCGGCGCTCTTTGCCTGCTCTTCACCGTCATCGCGGCCCGCCAGAACGCTGCAGATGTCTATTGGATCGAAAGCCAGATGGTGGAAACAGCAAAATGGGTCCAGAAGAATATTCCCCCGGATTCGTTTCTGGCTGTCCATGATGTCGGCGCCATTGGTTACTTTGACGACCATAAGATCATCGACCTTGCTGGATTGGTTTCTTCGGAGGTGGTCCCGTTCATTCGTGATCAGGACCACATTGCCGCCTATCTTAATGAGCGGGGTGTCAATTACCTGGTAACCCTCCCGGATTTCTATCCCAAGCTCGTTTCCCGACGTGAACCGGTCTTTCCTCCGAACAACTCCTGTCTCCTTGGCTCCGGGGAGGCAATCATGTGCGTTTTCCGGTGGAAATAAAACTTATGAAACTGAAATGTAATCCTCCGGTATGTAAATTGCCCACCCATCTCTCCTGTGCTATACTTTCTGGAAAGACTTCTTCAGGGAAACGGCATGAATGATATAACACTGATAGTCGCAGATGATCATCCAATCTTTCGCCAGGGAGTGGTGGATACACTTTCCCTGGAAAAGGATCTTCGCATCATAGCCCAGGCTGCGAACGGAGATGAAGCTATCGAACAAATTCGTTCTCTCAAACCACGGGTGGCAATTCTGGACGTTAATATGCCAGGGATGAACGGTCAGCAGGTAACTCATCAAGTAACCTCCGAGCATTTACCGACCCGGGTTGTTTTATTGACTGGTTATGATGATATTGAGCAGGCGATCCACGCTGTACTGGCTGGTGCGGTGGGATATTGCGCCAAGGAGATCTCCCCCGAGATCCTCGCCCAGACGGTGCGCGCCGTTGCTGATGGGAAATATGCTGTTGCCGGGAATATCTTCACTCGCCGTGAGCTGGATCATTGGATCGACGAGCAGATGGATGGGGCAAGGCGCTCGTACAGCGAACCGGGTTCTCCTTTTCATCCTCTGTCCGATCGGGAGATGGAAGTCCTCTCCTGTGTTGTGCGCGGCATGAGCAACAAGGAGATCGCCAGCTTGTTGGGCATCAGCCATCAGACAGTTAAAAATCATGTAACTTCCATCCTCAGAAAATTCGGTGTCGAGGACCGCACCCAGGCGGTTGTCTATGCTCTTAAACGCGGGTGGGTTAAACTACAGAATGATCAGATTAAGAACCAGGAGTAGTTTAAATGGCAGCTGATATTCTTGCATCCGCGGACGGCGGGCTGAATTTAGGGACCGAGCTCGAAGAGACTGAGAAGGCTCTCCGTGAAATAACCTTGATGATCGAGCAAAGCCAGGGGGAGGTCGCAAAACTTTCCCAGCGCAATGCAGCCATCACCACCCATCTCCAGCAGATGCAAAACCAGCTCGACAAAATGTCTCCTGGTGAGGTTCGCAGCGTTTACGACTCGGCCCTCGATGCACAGCAGCGATTGTTGGTCATGCGCGGGCAGTTGGAAAAACTGCAAAATGAAAAGCAGCACCTCGAGCGCTACAAATCCACGCTTGGTCAGGCCCTGCATTCACCTGGTTCCACCATGGCCGCTCTGCCGGCTGGGACTGCAAAGAGCCCTTT